>CAZHFA010000098.1:0-5914 GCA_964531865.1 uncultured Bdellovibrionales bacterium | reverse complement strand
CGTCAAGAATGTTTTCTACTCTGCGTTTGAATTCAGCTACGCATTCGTCAATATTTTTTTCCATTTTATTACCTTTCTCCAAAAGTTTGAAAATTTCCGTCTTGCGAATCTTAGTGGATTGGCAAAAATAAAGCCGGTTCCGTAACTTCTATTCGTGAGCGCGAGTAAAACAACGGGAACCGGCTTGGGGTATTTCGTATTGTTCTGTTTTACTCGCGCTCTGCCATTAATTATAACATTATTCCGCCAAATTGTCAACCCCGATGTTGTAAAAAAAAGTTAATTCTTATAAAATTACCCTTTTATATGGTTCAATAATTACCAATCTTCGGAATTAATTCTGTAATCTCCGTCGTACTCCCGGATCGCGTCTAAGAGGGCTTCCAGTTCCTCTTCTGTATCTGCCATTTGTCGCGCCCAATTGTCGCGGCGGTCAACTTCGCGTTGATAATCAAGGTCGTCAATCTCATCCTGTTCGTAGGCTTCTACTATTTGTAAGAAGGTCATACTATTGCCTCCTTTCCGTCGATTACGTCGGCAATCGTTTGCCACGCGTCAAGGAGCCGCGCTAATTCCTGCGCGCTATACCATGTTGGCGGGAACCCATCACCAGCGATAAGGAACTTCCCTCGCGCCACGTAGTAGCGGATCCAGAGGCTTGTCCCGTTACCGGAACCGGCGAACGGCTTGGCAGTGCAACTTCTAACCAAGTATTTTATAAACTCTTTGGTTGTCATTTTGGATCTCCTAATAATTAAATAGATCTTTGTCCGGCTCCGCTGGCGCGTCAAATTGCCAATGGCACTTGTCGCAGCGGAGAATATTCTTATTCTTATCGCGCTCTAAAAGCTGGTTGAACGCCCCGCAAAACCAGCCGAAACGGGCCGGATAAGCGAGCGGGCAACTGTTGGAGCTATTCCCGCAAAACTCCCCGTCAAAGTAGATGGGGAGGGTAACTGTCGGCTGACTAGCTTTCATGTGAAGCCTCTCGTTCAGCGTATTTCAGCGCTTCAATAAGCCCATCAAAATCCTCTTCTTCGCCGAGTAGATCCGCCAACGCGGCGACAATCTGCCGGGATATTCCGTATTCGTCGGCCAGCCCGTCCAGGTATTCGTCCCGGTTGTCGCAATCGGCCAATTCTTGATATATGTTGTCGTTATTCATTTTGCGCCCCTTTTCCGGAGAGCGTTCTTAATCTGTCGCCGATATTGCGGCGAGTACGTAACCCCCAGCCGATCGCAAAGCGAGCGCAAGGCGGGTAGGCCTTCTAGGCGAACGCGATCAATCAGTTCGTCGGCCTTGTCCGGCTCCGACCGAAGCCGCCGGGCGATGTTGCCGACCAACTTCTCCTGGTCTGGGGGTAAAGACGGCTTGACCGGCGCGGCAACCGGCTCTGACTCCGGCTCCTGGACGGGTTCCGTCGGCTTCAACGCGTCCAAGACGGATTGCGCCCGGAAACGTTTGAGGTCGTCCGCCGCCTGCTGCCGCTGACGGTTGAGTTCAGCCGCCTGAGCGTCCAGTTCCTCAATTCGTTCGACAATGGCCAACTCCTGCCGTCTGGCGTTCAAGACGCGTTCGAGGTCGGTAATCTGGTTTTTCAATTCGATAGATGTCATGGAAAATACCTAATCTTTCTGTCCGGCGGCGATTCAGTCTGAGCCGCCGCCGGAACGTATGAGGGGGAGAGAAGTTAGTCAACTTCGACGAAATTAACGAAGTCTTCGCTGCTGACATAGAAGCCGTCGATGTGGCAGTGCCCGGGGCGCCAATGGTCCGCGAGGTACTTTTGGCCGGCTTGATAATCGTGCGTATAGCACGTTACGTTTCCGCCGTTGTAGCTGTGGGTCTCTGCTGTGTACGATTTAATGCACATGACGATCTTGCGGTTGAAATGGTCGTCCGCTTTGAACGGCTTGCAATTCGCGGCGGCAATAACGGCTGCGGCGGCCTCCTCCGGGAACTTGTCAGCGACTTCCGCTTCGAGCGACTCGACGGCTTCGATGACGTCAGAGGCTTCATAATTGAGGATCGATTCCAGCGCGTCCGCCTTTTCTGTCAGCGAGGACAGTGTGGATTCTATTTCTGCCAACTGCGAGGCGATATCTTCCGCCTGCTGCGTAAGTTCGGATTGCCGCGCGTCAAGCGTGGTAATCAAATCGCGTAACTTAGTGAGAGATTCTTGCATGGTCATAATATGGCCCTTTCTTGGCCTTGCGGCCGATGCGCCAGGCGCGCCCCTCTTGACCAGATAGCAGAATCTGGTATATTAAGAACGTTCTGGCTGATTGTTGGAACATTGGACGGGCTGGTTTTTCGATGACGCCCGTCCTTTTTCATTTCTTGTTTTCCAGCGCGGTAAGCCGCGCTCTCAGTTCGTCGATTGCCTGTTGAATATTTCCATCGGAGACATATTCTCTCAGGGCTTGGTTTACAATATCGGTTATTGTGCGGCCTTGTCGTTCCGCCAATTTTTTTGCTCTCTCGTAAAGTTCCGCTGGAACCCACGATTGGAGTTTTTTGGTATCTTTCTCGCTAATTTTTAAATCCTTTCCGTGAATGTTTCCCCTTCCCTTAATTGTTATGCTCCTATTATACTCCTAAATTCCTCCTTGTCAAGCGGGAAATCGAGAAATTTTCAAAAATTTTCAAAAATTTTCAAAAAAGTCAAAAGAACTCTTGATTTGTCCGTAACGCTACGGAAGGTGTAATTGTCATGGGTGTTGCCGCATTGGTCGCCGTCCAGATAAACCGGCAAGGTTATAGCCAACTGTCGTGTGGCCCCATTTGCTCCCGTCCCGTGTATATTATTATTCGTCATCTTGTTCTGCTCCTAATAGAATCGGCTCGCCCGCCTGTAAGCATAGCGAGTCGGGGTTGTAAGATAGATTAGTGGATATCGTCAACTGTCAGCGTTGCGACTGTTAAGGAATATTCAGGATTTGGAGCAATGGCCCCTAGGAATTGGTTGACTATATGCTGTTGCCCCTTGCCAGTAACCTTTGTCGTTCGGCTAATAGTGACAGTACCGTCTGAATGAGTAACCGCCGTCTCTTTCACCCGAAATAGTCCGCGTTCCATCGCCCATTGAGTCGGCATATTCCAAGATAGCCCCTTTTGAGAGATAAGATACTTCTTGTCGCGGAGCCAACCGAACAACCGCTTCTGCCCAATATCTATTCCATTGCCCCGTAGAATCTTCGCAAGGTCGCCGACCAGGATATCTGTATGCGAACACGCGACTGCGTCTGCGAATACAACCTTCGGTTCATTCTTGAGATTCAACGCCTTGGCGGCTTCGGCTTCGGCGGCAATACGCGCCTTCTCAACGCGCTCTTGCTTGAGCTGTTGGAACAGGCGGATAGCGAGGTCAGGATCTTCTATCATCTTGTCGATAGTTGCCTCTGTTGCGTACACTCCGTGTTTGCGGATAGCTGGAAGAACTTCTGAGGTAATCCATCGCTTAAACTCCTTCGCGCTTGGCAGCTTGCTGGATAGAATCAGGGAGTACAGACCGGATTCGTTGATGATGACCATTTCGCGGTTTTGGCCTGACGCACTGATTCGGTGCGTCAGCTTATCCTCGTCGTCAACGTGCGTTGCAATCGCGTTTCTTGGCGCTTCGTACCCCAGAATCTCAGCAACGTCCTTGGCGATGAACCACGGCTCATCATTAATAACGACAATACGGACTTCGCGTCCCTTGAACAAGGCATTGGTAATACTATTTTCCATTTTTAGTCTTTCGGCCTGTCAGAATATGTAAGAATGGCGTTGACAGGCCCCAATAATATGGTATAGTAGGAGACGTCATTCTATGGTGGGTTGACAATCGACGCTCTCGAATGTGGTAATTTGAGAGCAAAAAGTAGCGCTTGTATATTACTTCGCGCTACTCAGAGTTACTGTCGTCGTCCTATGGACGGTTATTGGCTGCGAATCTCTTGCTCGAGATTGTCCATTCGCTTAACAAGCAACTTGACCGTGTCGGTCAGCGAATCAACTGGTTGCTCTTCCCCTAGCTTATCCAGAAGCAGACGCTTGGCTAGTAAGCTAATGGACTGTATATTGAGCGCCTTGGCGAGCTCCACTCCTTTGTTGTATTGCTCGGACGTCAATCGGAAGATTGCCATATCAACAGGCATTGTTAATCACCTCCTTAATTGTTACACATAGTATAACACGTAATGCAATGCTTGTCAAGTAGATTATCTATAAATTTTCAAAAAAGTTAAAAAAGTCAAACAAAACCGGGCGTAAAACCAAAAAGTACCTGTTATTCCGCCCCCTTCCGTAACGCTACGGAAGGGGTAATTGTTGCCGGATCCCAGCCGTTCGCCAGCATATGTTCGGCGAATTTTTCCCGCCATTCCGGGAGGTTTGGAAGCCGGATAAACCTGTCAATAACGGATTCCGCCGCCTCTTTGACGAAACTAGGTGGGAATAGGATTAACGCATTGGAATAGAATCTGTTCTCCTCGTCCGTACTTGTTTTTTTATACCCGGCGGCGCGGCGGTTTGCCCGCGCCCCGGATGCGCTTTTGTTTGCAACCCGCATTTTTGAACCCTCCGGGAATAGGAGAACTATCATTTGGCCGATTAGCCAGTTTGGCAACCGGCGCATAACGGCTTCGTTCGTCATTTCCGCCGCCGTTTCGCCCTTTCGTTTTCCGCCCGAAAGGGCGTCCAGCCGTCGGGCAATATTTTCTTCGATGTACATAGAATAATTGATTTTCCGTCCAGTACGCGGGCGTCCAGCCCCCGGACGGGCGCCGCCCCAATTATTGTTATTCGTTGTCATTGTCATTGTCCTCGTTGTTAAAACCCAAATCCTCCCGGATATATTCCGCCAAGAGATACATCCCCTTTGCATTCGCCTCTTCATGAGAAATTTCGCCCTCTTCGTAGAAGGTTGGTTGAATTGTATAATTTCCGCTATCTTGCCACTCAAAGTATACTTTTCCCCAATTTACATCTGTTTCGCTTTGGAAGGCTTCGTAATCGCAATGGCCCCAGCAAATCAGTATATACGGACGTTTCATCTGGTTATCTGCGTCGGCAACAACGGCTACCATTTCGTCGACATCTGCATTATCTTCGTTGCACAATTCACGGAGATCGTCACCGGGGAAAATTGTTCGTACGATTCCATATTCGTCATTTTCTGGAACATTTTCGCGGCACCATTTTTGAAATTCTGCGTGCGTGTCGAATCGTTCGCAGTATTCCTTACCGTAACGATTTTTCTCGTAATAATATAACATAATAATACTGTCCTTTCTAAAAAATTCTAGCAACAAAAATCTTCAAAATAAATATATCCCGCTTGCGAAGATCGCAAGTATTCGCCTTCCACATTACGCAACCCTCCCACCAACTCCCAACGATGAGTAACAGGGGTTGCTATTGTGTTGCATTCGTCGTATGGCCCCTCATCGGTAAAGAAGCCGCCCCAATAGTTGGCTACTCGTAGCCAAGCTATCTTGTTGTTAATGATGGCTATATAGTAGCTACTCCTTTGACTCCCAACCCATGGACGCGCCCTGTAAAGCAATGTCTTTTCGATACGTCTAACCTCGTAATTTTCCGCAATGGCTGAGAAATAGAGCTCATCCAAAAGATGCAACCCTTGCCATCTTTCGCGAAAAACGCGTTTGAATTCTAATGTTTCGCGCATTTTTTCAACCTTTCTAAAAATATATAATAGTATGTAATTCCAACCTGCGGGAATCTTTCTAAATTCCCGAAAAAATGGAAATCCCCCCCGTTGCAACAACGGGGGCAGCAATAATAACTATTCAGCCGCTTCAGCGATTGAACAGAGATGACTCTTATATTCTTCCAGACGGTTGAGAATATCGGTGAAAATATCATGACACATATTATCACAGTAATCGACATATTCTTGGTACGAGC
>CAZHFA010000097.1:0-5922 GCA_964531865.1 uncultured Bdellovibrionales bacterium | reverse complement strand
TACTATTAGTAGAGAAGGGGTAAGTAATTTAATTAATGTATCAATAAAAAGAGAAATCATAACTGTTGATAGTGTAAAAGCTCGTTATTTAGGAGATGGTTTTGCCTATGTTCGATTAACTCAATTTATGGAGAAGACGACAGAAGATTTAAAAAAAGCTTTGGCTGGATTTTATGAAGAATATAAGCATAAAAAATTAAAAGGTTTAATTTTAGATTTAAGAAATAACCCCGGAGGACTTTTAGAGCAAGCTGTGAAGGTTGCGGACTTGTTTTTAGATGATGGCGTAATTGTATATACCGATGGTCGTGTAAGGGCACAGAAGCAAAAGTTTTATGCCACTAAAGATACGACAGAGCCTGAATATCCAGTTGTTGTGTTAATAAATGGAGGCTCTGCTTCTGCTTCTGAAATAGTTGCTGCGGCTTTAAAGGATCATGGAAGAGCTTTAATTTTAGGAACAAAATCTTTCGGGAAAGGATCTGTTCAGACAATAACACCATTATCAAATGGGGGGGCTATAACATTAACCACGGCATTGTATTATACTAAGAGTGGAAATTCTATTCAGGCTAAAGGTGTGGAGCCAGATATCGAGATTAAAGATAATCAAGTAGATAATAAATTAAATGTGGATGCTAATGCTGGGGAAGACCTTGAGTTAATAAAGGAAAAAGATTTACCTGGAGCAATTAAAAATCCTACATCTGGAGATGATTCTGCCGATTCAATGAGAAAATTAAATAATACACCTAAAATAGATGTCGTGGAGGATATTGATGTAAGAACTGCTCTATTAGAAGAGATTTTTAGTCATGATAAACAATTAGAAAAAGCTTACGAGTTGTTAAAGACTTTTAATCTTTTTGGAAGACAAAGGGTGATCGAGAGTAATGTGCAAAAATAGGGCAAAAGAATAGAAAAAAAATAGAACGCTCACAAAATGCATAATAAAAAACATTGTTTTGGAAGGAGTAAGATAATGTTTTAAAAAATAGGACACGCACATTTTTTAAAAAAATATAAAAATTTTTGGGTGTCCAGTTTTTTTATCCAGTTTTTTTATAAATTAAAATGTGCTTAAAGAACTTTTTAATGATGAAATTTTTTCATCTAATCCTTGCTGGTTCTGGTTTAGCTTTTTTGCTTTCTCATAATTTTCAAGAGCAACTAAGTTGTCAGATCTCATTTCATAAGCAGTACCTAGAGTCGTATAAACTTCTGCAGTCTCTTTTAACGCCAATGCTTCTTTAGCAATTTTTATCGCCATATCTATTTTTTTGTTTGCTAGTAACACGTTAGCATAGTTTGTTAATATTTGAATGTCTGTTTTGTTGGCTATATATGCTTCTTGATACATAAATTCTGATTTGTTTAAATCATTTTGTAACAAGTAAATATTTCCCATTTTTCCGTAAAGTCCTTTAGTGTTTGGCTTTAAAATTAGGACTTTTTTATAAGAGTTAAGAGCATTATCAATATTTTTATTTGAAAAATAAATATCTCCCAATAAATAATGAATATCAGAAATTTTTGGATATAAATTACTATATTCTTCCAAAATGTTTAAGACTACTTCAGACTTTTTTTGACTAATTTTTAATGTGGCAAAATTTAGTAATGCTGAAATGTTTTTACTGTCAACGTTTAATGCTTTTTTAAAAAATTGTTCTGCCATATCTGGATCTTTATTTATGATTGCGACACCCTTTTCGTTAAGCTCAATAGATTCACGTGAAATTTTTTCAATATTGCTTTCTTCTTTTTTATCTGTTATTTGTTCTATCGAAAATGCAAAGCGTGGTGAAAAAGTAACAATATTAAAAGTCAATAATAAAACAATGAAAAATTTTTTCATTCTTGTTATACACATCATCTTTTTTATTCCTTTTAATTAAAAAATAAATATGTCACAAATAGAACTAAAAATAAATTAAGCATTATAAAAAATTTTATAAGTTTAATATGCGTAAATTTTTTATAAAGAAAAATTTTTTTTAAAAATAATCCTTCAAATAAGATTAAAAAAGGTATTAAGATTAAATTTTTATTTGCTAATGTTATAAATCCAAGCATGCTTAATAATATGGGATAAAACGAAAATAATATTAAAATGATAGAAAACAACTCACAAATTTTTTCTTTTTTAAAAATTTTACAATTTATCTTTAACTCATTATGAATTCTGTTTGAAACAAAATAAAATAATAACATGAATGAAATAAGTAGCAAAGACAAGGCGAAAGATAAAATAAAGATTTCAAAATGAATGTATGTTTTCCCTAATTGAAAAGACAATAGACAAAGAGTTAAATATTCTAAAAATAAAAAAATAAAATATTTCAATAAATTGTTTTTAGAAAAATAAAATGAAAACAAGGATAATGTTACATAGCATAAAGATAAAATTATAGATAAATTACCAGAACTTAATTTTAATGAAAATAAAATACAACCAATGATAATTCCCCAAAATAATGTAATAAAAATTGGCACACAATCTTGAAGTTTTTTTGCAAAAGATGTCTCATTTTTATTTAATAAATTTATTTTGAAAAAAGCAATTTTAAAAAAATATGTGCTAATTAGTAGTATATTTATGATTATTATATTAGATAGAAATTGTTGATCATATAAAAAAATTTGAGGATAAAAATTTATGATAAATGGAAAAAGTAATATATAAATTTTATTTAAAATATTCATTTATAACTCGTCAAGATGAAAGATATTATATATAATAAAAGGTTGTAACCCTCTAATATTTTATTACATAGGGAGTGTTTTGTATAGGTGCCTAAATATGGATTATGATTTTGAACAAATATTAAAAAACATTGATAAAAAGCATATAGAACTTGGGCAAGAGATAGGTGAATATAAATATCGTGCAAGTTATGTAGAGGTTGATCTTAGAAAATTAGCAAATAATTATTTTTTTATAAAAAATCAGGTTAAGAACAAAAAGATTATGGCGATTGTGAAGGCTAATGCTTATGGTCATGGCTTATTGTATGTGTCGTTGTTTTTAGAAGCGTTGGGAGTAGATTTTGTTGGAACGGCCTTTTTGGAAGAGGCTGTTGCACTTAGAAAAAGTGGATTAAATATTCCTATATTGATGCTTGGAGGACTTTGTAAATCGCAAATAAAAAATTTTATAGAATATGATATCGATATCACAGCATCGTCTGTCGAGAAGCTTGAACATATAAATGAAGTTGCAGAAAGCCTAGGTAAAAAAGCAAGAGTACATTTAAAAATTGATACTGGTATGGAAAGGATAGGCCCTCATTATTATTCTGCAGACAAATTATTAGAGAAATCTTTAGAGATGACTTATTGTGATGTTATTGGGATTTTTTCTCATTTTGCAAAATCTGAATCAGATCCTGCGTTTACAAAATTGCAATTAGAAAGATTCTTAGAAGTATTATGTTTTTATGAAAAACATTCATTGCCGTATCCAATTAGACATATGGCATCGTCAGCTTCAATATTAAATTTTGAAGAATCACATCTTGATATGGTGCGTCCTGGAGCAATCTTGTATGGATTGAATCCAAGCGAGGAGTTATTTACTAATTTAAAAATAGAACCTGTATTATCTTTAAAATCGGAAGTTGTATATTTTAAAGTAGTAAAAGCAAATACAGGAATTAGTTATAATCATACATATAGAACTTCAGAGCAAACTAGAGTGGTAACTGTTCCTTTAGGGTATGGAGATGGCTTTTTTAGAACATTATCAAATAAGGCTAGTGTAATAATTCATGGGGAAAAATATCCGCAAGTTGGTAATATTTGTATGGATCAATTTATGGTAGATATTGGTCCAAATGGAGAAGCTTATAATGGAGATGAGGTTATTTTAATAGGAGAACAGGGCGGGGAAAAAATAACGGCCAATGATTTAGCATCATTGGCAGGAACTGATCCAAGGGATATTGTAGTATCATTAAATTCTAGGATTCCAAGAAGATATATTGTGTCATAGAATGGTTAATAAATCTTTTTACAAATAGGATGTAAGATGAAAATTTTTTTTAGAGTTGTATTAGCTGTCTTTTTTTGTTGTGTTTTGTCTTTTAATGTTTTTGCCGATGATGTAAAAAAAGATGGAACGGTTAGTGATGATAGTACTAGTATAACTTCTACACCAATATTGCTTAGTATAGAAGAAAATAATAGTGCACCTGTTATTCGTTCTAGAGAATCTTCAAGAAAGTTAAATGAAGAATTTATCACAATGCCTCGAGAAATGAAGAGTAATTTAATAAAAAGCGTTTATGAGGATGTCCTTTTTAAAGTAGATGACCAGAAAGGGTTAGTTAGTAAAAAAGAAATTGGTCTTTTGCAAGAAAACGTAAAGAAATACTGGATCGAAAACCAAGAAAAAAATGTAAGTTCAGGTTTTAAAAAACTTACATTATATTTTGTACCAAAAGGATTAAGAAAATTTGGAGAAAAATTCTTGAGAGACTTTAAAATGGAATTCGAATTTTCAGGAAATAAGTTTAATGTCATGCACGAATTTGCTGGAACGCGGGAGCTTTATTTTTATCCTAAAGAAAGCTCGAGAAGTTGGCTAAAGACTCCTAATAAGACCGATGTGTTGCTTTTTATTCCTAGGCAAAATAACGCAAATACTAAGGCATTTATGATTTGTCAAAGAGCTAATGAGCTTGATTTTTATAATGATAATTCTGTGTTAAATGATGTGGGCTATGCTATTGATAAAGTTGGTATTGTAGTAACAGGACAAGGAAAAGGTGGCATTACTACAGGCTCTATTTATGAAGGAAAGGCGAACTTAGACATCATTACTAGTGATATAGTTACTCCTTCTGAAGTTAAAAATGATAAAAGTGCTGGAAGAGATCCTAAGGTGGAGCTTTCATATTTACAAAGTGAGAATAAAACATACCCAATATTTGATGACTCTCGTATTGTTGGAGGATTAAAATTTTTATTTACAATGCAATATCAAAGTGGACAAAAAAGAGTGTCAGATTTTACTAATTACATATGGATAGATAAGGAAAATATCAGCTTGCCAATGAGTTTTTCTGCAAATGTTGGTGGAGAAAGAAAAAGAGTTGCTATTGGTTTTGGTAATTGTTACTTAATAGCTGTTAATGCAAAAACTGTTACACAGGTATACACTAAAGAGCCTTTTAAAAAATATTAAAATCAAAGGAGACTAACAATGATATTGCTTGCTAATTTAATGATAGGAGTTGGAACTGTTTTAAATTTGATTTTAAATGTATTGTTGTTTTTTATTATCATTAGAGCTGTAATTTCTTGGTTTAGTCCAGACCCATATAATCCATTAGTAAGATTTATAAACTCTGTGACAGAGCCATTGTTAAGTCCTATAAGAAGGAGAATCCCATTAAAATCTTATATTGATTGGTCTGCTCTTATAGTGATAGCCGTTATAGTTTTTTTGCAATCATTTCTTGTTTATTCTTTAATGGATTATGCTGAAGTGATAAAAAAAAATATAATGTAAATGAATAGATTAGAAAATATAATAGTAAAAGAACTTCTTGGAAAAGAGGCTAGTTGTCAATTTCAAAATGGAAATATCTCAAACAAATTTTTAGAAAGATATAGTAAAATAATAAAATGTATATCAGAAAATTATGTTAATAATAAAAATGGAAATCTTTTTAAAAATATGAATAAAAAAGATTTTGCTTTGGCGTATTCTTTGTATTATTTGCCGATAAATTTTTATAAAGTTTCACATATTTTTTCTTGTCTTGATTTAAAGAGTTTTAAAAATCATAAGATTAAATTTTTAGATTATGGTTCTGGCCCTGCAACGGGGGCTCTTAGTGCTACAAATTTTTTTTCAGATATAGATTTTGTTCTCTTTGATGAATCATTACAGATGTTAGAAATAGGAAAGAAGCT
>CAZHFA010000096.1:0-5970 GCA_964531865.1 uncultured Bdellovibrionales bacterium | reverse complement strand
AAGTAATGTTTTTCCACTACCAGTGGGGCCAATTAGTAAGATATTTGATTTTTGAAGTTCTACATCTTTTTTAGACTTTAAGTTATTTTCAAGTCTTTTGTAATGATTATGAACAGCAACGGATAAAACTTTTTTTGCATATTCTTGTCCAATAATATATTCATCAAGTTTATTCATAATTTCAAGAGGGGTAGGAATCTTTTTAGGTGCATCAGTCTCAAAATCATCGAAATCTTCATCTAGTATTTCTGCACAAAGTCCGACACATTCATCACAAATGTAAACACCAGGTCCTGCAACTAGTTTTTTTACCTCATTTTGATGCTTTCCACAAAATGAACAAAATAAATTATCATCAATCATATCATTAGACATAACACAATCCTCTTAGTATATCTTAAAAAACTAATTATAAGATGATTTTTATTAAATATTGGTTGTCATTTTAATTGTAAAAGTTTTTTTACAAAAAATTTTTATATTTTTGTTATTAAACTGATTAACTCTTTTTGATTTTTACGAATTTTGTTACACTCAGATAAAAGTCGTTATTTTTTTATAAGGTACAAATCATGGAAGACAGTCAACTTCAAATAAATGATAGAGTAATAAGATTAAATGGTAAAAATTTACAAGGAACTGTAGCGGAACTTAGGCAGGAATTAAGGAAACCTACTCAAAAAGAAGAATCATTAGACCTTATGGTAAAAGTTTTATGGGATAATGGGGTGGAATCATACCTTAGCCCAGAAGCGTTAAAAAAAATATAAAATAGGACATGTTAATTCGAAGAAAAATTTTATATTTTATTTGTTTTTTTGCCTTAGGATACATAGTTTGTCTATTATTTTTTTCAAATGATTTCGAAAAAAATAATAGAGGAGAGGCAGTTTATCAGTTATCTTATATTGATTTAATTGATAATAATGAAGCAGATAAAATTTTAAAAAATATTCTAAAGATAAGCGAGTCGCAGGTTTTTATAGTAGAAAGTGATGAGAAAATTAGTGGAGATTTTTTAAGTGGTTTTTATATTTATCAAAAAAAAATTGCACGTAATTTATTGATATTATCAAAATTTAAATTGGGAAAAAATCGAACGGATTTCTTTGAGCATTTTTTAACTCCCGCATATACTGGAATCGTAAATTTTCCCACAAGAAAAATATTATTTTCTTTTTTTTCGTTAGATTCCTTACCACTTGCCAAGGAGAGTAGTTTTTTTAGAAATTCTATTATAAAAAAGAGGATAGCGACTTATTTTTGGCATAGAAAAAAATCTAGTTTAGTGATCGCAAAATCAAAAGGGAAAATATTTAATATCAAAAATTTAAATCGTGTAAATTATTTATATAAATTTTTTTCATTGTCTAACACGCCACATTTATACAAAAGTGAAGATTTAAAAATATTTAATGTAAAAAAAAATAGTTTTGAGACTAAAATTTTTTTAGGGGAGAGGTAAGAAGTAGTTATAACAATAAAATCATAAAATAATTTCACCCAAAATTTTTTCTATTTTTCAAATAAAAATTTTGTGCTATAAAAATAATTGTGTTTTAGATTATGTTGTTTTTTTAAGAATCTAAAAAGAATTTTTGTCATCTTTTTAAAAGTGGCTTTCTAAAATTGAAAGTGCATCTTAAGTATAAATAAATATTGATTGGTTATAATTATGCAAGAAGTAATAAAAAAATATGAAGAAATGGTTACGGCCATAAAAAATAAAAAAAATGAAAGAAAAGAATCTGAAAAAACAATTATTCAGGTAGGATCTGCTACATGCGAAAATGCCGCAGGTGCACAGGATGTTTATCGAGAGTTTCAAAAGCATATAGAAAGTTCAGGACGAAATGATATTATTTTAAAACATGTTGGTTGCACAGGACGTTGTAGTAGAGAGCCTATTGTTGGAGTGATGTCTCCAAATAAAATGGCTGTAAAATATGAATTAGTTGATGCAGAAAAAGTTCATAAAATTTTTATGGAACATGTTTTAAATGGCAATATCGTAAAAGAATGTCTTTTAGGTAGTGGCGAATCTTTAGCTAATGATTATCAAATCTTTTTTTGCCAAGGAAAAAATTGTGGAGCATGCAAAATGGCTTTAGAGCTTTTTGAATACTGCCAAGAAAAAATAAAAGAAGTTGCTGACAAAAAAGTTGAAGTTTTAAAGACTCATTGTTTTGGTGCATGTACAGTTAATGAGAAGAATGGTTGTATAAGTGTTTTAGTTCGTCCTTCAAATGTTGCATATTCTGTTTCTAGCAAAGAAGATGTAGACCTTTTAATAAAAAATCAAATTCAAAATGGTGTAGTAGCAGAATCGTTGGAGATTAAGAGAAATCCAATTGACTATAAATTTTTAGAGCTTTATGGGGATTTAGAGTTTTTTAGTAAACAAAGTCGTATTGCACTTAGAAATGCTGGAATTGTAGATCCTGAATCTTTAGATGAATATATAAATTTTAATGGTTTTTCATCTCTTGCAAATGTATTAAGTGAGGAAGATCCACAAGGAACAATTGATAAAATTACAGCATCAAAACTTAGGGGGCGTGGAGGTGGTGGATTCCCAACCGGAAAAAAATGGCAGTTTGGAAAAGATGCTGTGGGAGATGTTAAGTATATCATTTGTAATGCTGATGAGGGAGACCCAGGGGCTTTTATGGATCGATCTATGCTTGAAAGTGATCCATTTTCGATTGTAGAGGGAATGATAATTGGTGGATATTGTATGGGAGCAAATAAAGGGTTTCTTTATATCCGTGCAGAATATCCAATGGCAATCGAAAGAATCAATAATGCGATAGAAAAATGTAGAGAAGCCGGAATTCTTGGAAAAAATATTTTAAATTCTGGTTTTAATTTTGATTTAGAGATTAGATTAGGTGCAGGGGCTTTTGTGTGTGGTGAAGAGACCGCTCTTATAAATTCAATTGAAGGAAAAAGAGGACAACCACGCCTTCGTCCTCCTTTTCCTGCAAATAAGGGGCTTTGGGGAAGGCCAACGATTATAAACAATGTAGAGACTTGGGCAAATATTCCTGCGATATTGCAATTTGGTGCTTCTTGGTTTGCAAATATTGGATTGGAAAAGTCTGGCGGAACTAAAGTTTTTGCATTAGCCGGAAAGGTAAATCATACAGGACTTGTCGAGGTCCCAATGGGAACTTCATTACGCGATATCGTGTATGGTATTGGAGGAGGAATTCCTAATGGTAAAAAATTAAAGGCAATTCAAACAGGAGGGCCAGCAGGTGGTTGTATACCTATAGATTTAATTGATACGGAAGTTGATTATGATTCTCTTATGAAGCTTGGCTCAATTATGGGATCAGGTGGAATGATTGTAATGGATGAAACTGATTGTATGGTTGATATTGCAAAATTCTTTTTGACCTTTATACAAGATGAATCTTGTGGAAAATGTACTCCTTGTAGAGAAGGAACAAAGAGAATGCTTGAAATATTAGAAAAAATTACTGATGGAAGAGGTACTGAGGAGGACTTAGAAAAACTTGAAAGGTTAGCTCATTTAGTTCAAAAAGCTTCTATTTGTGGTCTTGGAAAAGCTGCTCCTAATCCAGTTTTAAGTACATTGAAACATTTTAAGGATGAATATTTAGCACATGTTCGTGATAAAAAATGTCCTGCCGGAAAGTGTAAAAAATTAATTACTTATACAATATCAGATAAATGTAAAGGCTGTACAGCGTGTGCAAGGCAGTGTCCTGTGAATGCTATTTCAGGCTCTCCAAAAGGACAACATACAATTGATCCAAAGGTTTGTATTAAATGTGGTCGTTGCTTTGATGTTTGTAAGTTTGGAGCTGTTGATAAAAATTAAGATTTTTCTTATTTAATTTTTAGTATTTTATTTTTTAAAGATGTAACAATATGACTGATGAAAAAATAATAAATTTGGTGATTGATGGTGAAAATATTTCTGTTCCTCAAGGGACAACCATTATGGATGCTGCAGAAAAGATAGGAATACATATTCCTAGACTTTGTTATCATCCTGATTTTAGTTTGGAAGGATCTTGTAGGGTTTGTATAGTGGAAGTGGAAGGAGTTCCTTTTTTTATGACTTCTTGTTCTACACAAGTTTCTGAAGGAATGAAGGTAAAGACGAATAGTCCAGAAATAAGGCAGGCAAGACGAGATATTATCGAGTTGATTTTAGATAACCATCCACAAGATTGTCAAACTTGTAAACGAAGTGGAACTTGTGAGCTTCAAGATTTAGCTTATGCTTATGGAATTGAAAAAAGATTATTTGCAGGAGCAAAGAAAAATTTTCCAATTGATAATTCTAGTAAATCAATAGTAAGAGATCCTAATAAATGTATTTTGTGTAATCGTTGTGTTCGTGTTTGTGAGCAAGTGCAGGGTGTAAATAATTTAAGTCAACAAAAAAGAGGAATGAATACAGAGGTTGGGCCTTGTTCTTTAAAGAAAATGGATGATTCTGTTTGTATTCAATGTGGACAATGTATAAATGTTTGTCCAACAGCTGCGTTAAGAGAAAAAGATGGAACGGAAGCTGTATGGAAAGCTTTAGGAGATCCGACAAAACATGTTGTAGTTCATACTGCTCCTTCAATTCGTGCTGCAATTGGTGAAGGTTTTGGACATGAGCCTGGAACAAATCAAACTGGAAAGATGGTAACTGCTTTAAGGAGATTGGGTTTTCATAAGGTGTTTGATACCAATTTTACAGCAGATTTAACTATTATGGAGGAAGCTACAGAGCTTGTTAGTAGGATTAAAAACGGAGGAGTTTTACCTCTTTTAACAAGTTGTTCTCCCGGATGGATAAATTTCTTAGAAAAGTTTTATCCAGAACTTATTCCAAATGCTTCATCATGCAAATCTCCTATGGGAATGATGTCAACGCTTTTAAAAACATATTATGCTGAAAAAATGGGATTAAAGCCTGAAGATATTTTTGTTGTAGCAGTAATGCCATGTGTGGCTAAGAAGTATGAAGCTTCAAGACCTGAGCATTTTTTAAAGGAAGGAGTTCCTTTTACAGATGCAGTGCTTACAACAAGAGAGCTTATTTATATGATTAAATGTTATGGAATAGAGTTTAATGAGATTCCTGATGGTGTGTTTGATAATCCTTTAGGGGAAAGTTCAGGTGCTGCAGATATTTTTGGCTCAACAGGTGGAGTTATGGAAGCTGCGTTAAGAACTGCTTATGAAGTAGTTACGGGGAAAAATTTAGATCATGTTGAGTTTGAAAGCGTAAGAGCTGTTGAGGGGTTAAGAGAAAGAGAGATTGATATTGATGGAACAAAGATAAAAGTTGCAGTTGCAAATGGTATCAATAATGCAAAAATAATTTTAGAAAAAGTTAAAAAAGGCGAAGAGCAATTTCATGTAATTGAGATTATGGCTTGTCCTGGTGGTTGTGTATGTGGTGGCGGACAACCACATCCGCCAAAGGGATGGAAAGTCTTAGACCAAAAATTAAGAGCTGCAAGAGCAGGAGCGTTGTATACGATAGACAGTAATAAGAAGTTAAGAAAATCTCATGAGAATGAGTCTATAAAGAAGCTCTATAAGGAATATTTAGGAGAGCCTGGAGGAGAGAAGGCACATCACTTATTGCATACTACATATAAGGCAAGGCTTCCTAGAGGAGTTAAGTAGTTAAAGATGTTTTTTAAGTTTTTTGTATAAAGTAAAGATAGGCAAAAGGAGTATTAAATGACTTGTAAAGGAAAATGTTGTTGTGATTGTTATGATAATAAGGAGGCTATTTTAGCATCTTCAAGAGCGAGCTTAACGGAAGAAATAGTAAAGATGATAGATGATGCTAAAGCGAATGAAGAATTTCCAGATAGTCAGCTTATAGCGATTTTACATAAGATACAAAATCATTACGGGTATGTAGGAGAACAGCATATTGAGGCTGTATCTCAACTTTTAGGTGTTCCATCTGCGAAAGTATCAGGG
>CAZHFA010000095.1:0-5987 GCA_964531865.1 uncultured Bdellovibrionales bacterium | reverse complement strand
ATCAAGCAGATGTGCTTAAAATACCATTTTACAATCTTAAAAAAGAGTTCAAAAGATGAGCTTTCTGTAGATGATATGATAAATCTTTATGATTCTTGGATAAAAAAATACCCTATCGTAAGTATAGAAGATGGTTTAGATGAAAATGATTGGGATGGATGGAAGAAACTAACAGAAGCTTTAGGTTCTAAAACACAACTTGTTGGTGATGATCTTTTTGTAACTAATGCAAAACGCTTAGGAGATGGTATAGAAAAAGGAGCTGCAAATTCAATTCTAATAAAATTAAATCAAATTGGAACTGTATCTGAAACATTAGACACTATTGAGCTTGCACACAATCATGCTTACACAACTGTAATTTCTCATCGTTCAGGAGAAACTGAAGATACATCTATTGCAGATTTAGCAGTAGCAGTAAATGCAGGACAAATAAAAACTGGTTCTGTATGTAGAAGTGAAAGAACTGCAAAATACAATAGATTATTATGGATTGAAAATTATTTAGAAGGAAATGCTTTTTGTAAAAATCCTTTTAAAAAATAAAATTAAAATAAGTTAATTTTAATGGCTAGATAAAAGTCTTTAATTTTTATCTAGCCTTTTTTATATTTCTTATCTTTTCCTTATTATCTATTAAATCATTTTCATGTTAAATATTTTATCTTCTAAAAAATATTTTTTATTATCAGTTTTAGTCGGGATTCTAACTGGTCTTTCTTGGCTTTGTCCTGATTCTTTTTTAAGTGCTTTATTGGGTTTTTCATCTGCATTTATTTTTATCATCCTAATGAAAGGAACAGAAAAAATTTCTTATTTTTTTCTTAGTGGAATAATTTTAAACTCTATCGGTTTTTTTTGGCTTTTTAATACTATTTACGATTTTGGACAATTTAATATTATTCTTTCTTTGATAGGCTTTTCTCTCTTTGTTTTATTTTCTTCAACACAATTTTTATTATTACCTATCATTTATAAAATTTTAAAAAAGTCTTGTTTTTTAAATTCACTTTGTTTAACAGGGACATTGTCTTTTATTTTTTTAGAAAATCTTTTTCCAAAACTTTTTCCTTGGAGTCTAGGTCACACACAACTTTATTTTAAAAGTTTTTCTTTAAATGCTTCACTTGGTGGTGTTGTACTTATAAGCTTTTTTATGCTTTGGACTTGTGAATTTTTTATAAATTTTTTTAATAATGAATCAAGAAAAAAGATAAGTAAATTTTCTTATTTTTCCCCTGCTTTTTTTATTGCCTTAATTTTTTATGGAAATTATTTATTAAATAAAAAAGAGAATTATCCAAGCACTAATGTTTCAATTGTGCAAGCTGTTCCTTTGGTAGAATCTATTCAAGGAATGAATATAATAAAAGCTGATATTAAAAAATATGAAAATCTAACAAAAAAACTAACAAAAGAGTTATCAGGAAGAAAAGAAAACTCACTAATTATTTGGCCGGAAAGCGTAATTACAGATTGGATTTATGAAAAAATAAAAAATGTTTCTGAAAACAAGAAAATGCCTTTTTGGGGAAATGATTACCCATTACTTACAGGTGTTTTATCCTTTAATTATGATCATGAACTTTTTAATAGTGTCTTTCTTATAGGGGAAAATGGCAATATTTCCCTTCCCTATCATAAACAAATATTAATTCCTTTTGGAGAATATATTCCGTTTGTAAATATTTTTCCTTTCTTAAAAAAGCTATTAAACATGGAAGAATTCTTTACTAGAGGAAAAGTTATAAGAGTTTTTGATTATAAAACAAAAGATAATAAAATCTTAAAAATTTCTCCATTTATTTGCTATGAGGAGCTTATTCCAAGTTTATTTGTGAAAGCCAATAATTTGGGCGCAAATTTATTTGTAGGAATATCTAATGACGGGTGGTTTGAAAAAGAAGTTGCCCTTCTACAACATAATTTAATATCAAGTTTTAGAGCAATCGAAAATAATAGATTTTTCATAAGAAGCACACATACGGGAGTTTCAACGATTATTGACAACAAAGGCTTCGTTATTGCTAAACTTCCAATAAATAGCAACTCTTATTTAACAAACAAGGTTTTACTAATAAAAAATAAAACTTTATATTCAATTATTGGAGATATCCCCCTTTATTTATTAAATATTTTTATTACTATCTTAATTTTCATAAATATTTTTAAAAAATCTGAAAATATATAATAAAAAAAAGCATCAATATATTCGATAAATAAAATATCGATTTGTTTTTATTTACGTTTTTTTATTTTTTCTAATGGAATATAGATTTATGAAAAAGGTATCATTTTTTATAGTTAGTTTATCAATATCATTTTTCCTTTCATCTTGTGCAATGCAATCTGGACCAGATAAGACAATTGGAACATCGCTTCTTGGGGCTACATGGGGAGCAGGTGCAGGGGCTGTTATAGGAAATCAACTTACCCCTGCTAGAGCTGGAGAAGGAGCTGCAATAGGTGCAGGCTTTGGATTGGTAGAAGGAGCGATGATTGGAGCAAATGCTGATATAATAGAATCCAATCAAATCCATCAAGAAAAAGAACTTGAAAATTTAAAGGTAAAAAGTTCTGCAAATGAACAAGAATTGTTTAACTTACAGGCAAAACTAGATTTGGCCATTTCAAATTCTAAAAACTCTCATATATATCAAGTTTTCTTTGATACCGATGCAACAAGCCTTCGTTTTGGAGCAATTAAAAACTTAGAAGCAATGTCAGATTCATTAAAAAAGAGTCCTTATGCTTATAGAATACATGTAGATGGACACACAGATGACACAGGAAGTGTTAGTTACAATGAGGAGTTATCTAGAGGACGAGCAGAAAGTGTTGCTGCAAGTTTAATAGCTTTTGGAATTAGTCAAGACCAAGTAATCGTTGATAGCTTTGCAGCAACAAGGCCTGTTGGGTCTAATTTAACAAAAGAAGGACGCCAATTAAATAGAAGAGTTGATGTTTATATTGGAAAATAGTGTCAACCAAACTTGTTTAAAGTCAATTTTCTTATTTTTTAATTTAAAAATACAAAACATTGTTTGGCATTATCAATAAAATGATATATAATTTTGAATCGGTTTAAGTTTTAAGTTAGATAAAAAACACGAATATTATGCTTTTTTAGGAGAATACTATGGCACAAGGACCACAAATAGTAGGAGCAGGAGCAACTGTAGCAAATAGACCACAAACTAATACTAATACTGCTGTAGAACGAGGGCCAAATGAAGGGGGAACTCCAGATACAGCATCTCGCGTAACACGATCACAAGAAACAGATAATGAAGTGAAAACAACTGTTGGAAACTTAACATCGTTAGGAGTAAATGAAGAACTAGCAAAAAGTGTTGCTGGTGAATTAAGCCAAAGTACTAGACAAAGCATTAACTCTTTGATTGACCCGTCAGTTATAGATGCTAATCCAGAAATTAAAACATCTATTGATCAATTAAATGAAATTTTTAAAAAAGATCCTAAAGCGGCAATTGAAATCTTAACAGACTCTTTAGAGAATGCCATTAAAGCTGGCCCTAAAGAATTTACAGAAAATTTAGTTAAAGATATAAAAGAAAAAATTGAAGATTATAAAGAAGAGAAAAAAGAAAAAGAAGAAAAGAAAAAAAGCGAAGAAGAAGAAAAAGAAAGAGAACGATTAGAACAATTACAAAGAGAACAATTACGACAAAGAGAATTAAATAGACAGCAAAATAAAAAATTAAAGGAAGATTTTACAGCAAAATATCGTGGAAAAGTTGGGAGTGAAGGTCAGACATTAGAAAATGCTTTAGAAACTCAATCAGAGTTATTAACACAAGAGGAATTTCAAACTTTTACAAAGCAATTAAGCAGACTTATTGAGCGAGGAGATCAAGCTGTTACAGCTGATACTTTATCAGTTTTAGCTGACCCAAATAAGTTTGATCAAGGAAATCAATCAACTTGTGTTGCATGCACAATGGCAAATGTTGCTATAAGGTCCGGAAGAGCTGATAAATTATTAGAACTTTTAAATAAACAACTAGATGATCCTAATAGTACTTTAAATGAAAAAGGATATAGAGAAAAAGTTTTATCAGCAAAAAGTGATATGAAAGGTGGAATTTTAGCAGCAGCACTAATGGAAGTTGCTTCAGATAATATGTTCTCAAGTGATGGAAGAACTGGTTTGGCAAATGGACAAACGACATATGGTTTAACAGATTCTCAAATAGCAAAACTTTATAAAGAAGTATTTGGAGAAAAAGGTCTTGTTGTTCCTAGGGCAGAGCTTGGTGCAACAGACGCAGAGTTTGCAAATAATCTTTCAAATCTTTTAAAAGAAAATAACGGAGCAGTTTTTGCAAAACTAGTATGGGGAGAAGGTGGCAATCAACATTCACTTCATGCAATTACAATAACAAAGGTGGAAGATGGTATTGTACACTTTAAAAACTCTCAAGGAGAAGAGTTTTCTCAACAAATGTCCGTAACAGAATTTAGAGCAAGATTACAATTTACAATTTCTGAAAATGCTACAGGATTTGAAGATAAAGCTGTTAAAATAACAGAGTTAAAAGACAATACAATACCAGTAACTATGAATGGTCAAGTATTAAGTATAGAAGATGGTGATATTTCTTACAAACTATCAAAAGATCCTAAGAAAGATGAAGAAGAAAGAGAAGAAGCATTAAGAGGCATTTTCTCTGAAGAAAGCATTAAAGCTTTTAAAGAAATCTGGGAAAAGAGTAAGAAAGATGAAGAGACTCCCGTTGAATCTATGATAATCACAGATGATGGAACAAAAAAAGTTACTGATGATACTCCAAAGGAACAAGGTGATGATAAAGAAACATCAAGTAAGAAAAAAGGCCTTTTTGGCTAAAATCTAAATCTTGATAGCAACAAAAAAAGCGATCTTAAAAGGTCGCTTTTTTTTGCTTTATTTTTCCCCATCACTCGTTTTTATAATAAATTTATCTTATAATATTAAGAAGTTGAAAAAAGAGTTTTTGTAATAATCAAAAACTCTTTTTTGTTTTGTTAAAGGAAAAATAAAAAAAGGATTTTTATATTATGAGTAATTTTAATGATTTTAAGGTAAAAGATTTATCACTTGCAGATTGGGGAAGAAAAGAAATAATCATGGCAGAAAAAGAAATGCCGGGACTTATGGCTTTAAGAAAAGAATACGGCGAAAAAAAACCTTTAAAAGGGGCAAAAATTGCAGGTTGTCTTCATGCTACAATTCAAACTGCAGTTCTTATCGAAACCCTTTTAAAGTTAGGGGCAGAAGTTCGTTGGTCAAGTTGTAATATTTTTTCTACTCAAGATCATGCAGCCGCAGCTCTTGCAGAAAATAATGTTCCTATTTTTGCATGGAAAGGAGAAACATTAGAAGAATATGATTGGTGTATAGAACAAACATTAAAATTTTCAGACGGAAAAGGTCCTAATATGATTTTAGATGATGGTGGAGATTTAACTGCAATTATTCATCAAAAATATCCTGAACTCTTAAAAGATGTTTGTGGAATTTCTGAGGAAACCACAACTGGAGTTCATAGACTTTATCAAATGGCAGAAAAAGGAGAATTAAAAGTTCCTGCTTTTAACGTAAACGACTCTGTTACAAAATCAAAATTTGATAATCTTTATGGTTGTAGAGAATCATTAGCAGACGGCATAAAAAGAGCAACTGATATTATGATTGCGGGAAAGGTTGTTTGCGTTGCAGGATATGGCGATGTAGGAAAAGGATGTGCTCAATCAATGAGAAGCTATGGAGCAAGAGTTTTAATAACAGAAATAGATCCAATTATTGCATTACAAGCTGCAATGGAAGGATTTGAAGTTGTAACTATGGAAGACGCCGCAAAAATTGCAAATATTTTTGTAACGGCGACTGGAAATACAAAAATCATTACTCAAAAACATTTTGAAGCAATGAAAGATGAAGCCATTGTTTGTAATATTGGTCATTTTGATAATGAGATTGATAT
>CAZHFA010000094.1:0-6013 GCA_964531865.1 uncultured Bdellovibrionales bacterium | reverse complement strand
GTAGAGCCTTATAGTTCTCGTTCTTGGAAGAGGAAGGGATGATATAAGGATTAAAAAGAGATATTAACCTCTTTTTTATGGAGAGAATAATGGATGTAGGTAATACAAAAACAACAAAATTGGCTGAGGTTTATGTAGTAACTTCTGGAAAGGGAGGTGTCGGAAAAACAACAACTACGGCAAGTTTAGGTGCCGCATTGGCTATGAAGGGTAAAAGAACGTTGGTCGTTGATGCTGATATAGGTTTAAGAAATTTAGATGTGATTCTTGGACTTGAGAGTAGAGTCGTTTTTAATCTTGTTGATGTTGCTAAAAAAGTTTGTAAGCCAAATCAAGCAACAATAAAGTCAAAGAAATCTCCAAATTTGTATTTGTTGCCAGCTTCTCAGACTGATGATAAAGATGTTATTTCTGAGGAAGAAATAAAAACTACATTAGAGTGGTATAGAAGAGAGTTTGATTTTATTTTAGTTGATTCTCCTGCAGGTATTGAGCAAGGATTTAAAAATGCATGTGTGTCTGCTTCATACGCGTTAGTTGTTACGACTCCCGAGATTTCAGCCATAAGGGACGCTGATAGGGTTATTGGATTATTGTCCGCACGTAGTATAGAGCCAAAACTAATAGTCAATAGAATTGATTTTGGAATGGTAAAGCGTGGAGATATGTTGTCTGTTAGTGATGTTGAAGATATATTAGGAATAGAAACGTTGGGAATCGTTGAACGCGATGAAAGCGTTATCGTTTCTGCAAATTGTGGAGACCCCGTTGTCTATAATACAAAATCAAAGGCTGGAAATGCATATATGAGAATTGCTTCTAGGCTTTGTGGAGAAAATATTCCAATTGATTGTAAAACAAAATCATCATTTTTAGAGAGGATTGGAAGGCGTTTAGGGTTAGGAGCGTAAAAGTTTTTATATTTAAAAATTGTTGGGTTTCGATTATTTTATTTATGTGGTAAAAATTTTAATCTAGAAAGTTTTTTTCGGTTTTAAAATAAATTTAAAAGAAAGGAGTGTAGTTGTGTTTAGTGTGCTAAAAAAAATTTTTTCAAATAGTGCATGTACAGGTAGTAGTAAAATTCAAGCAAAGAGTAGGCTACAATTTGTTTTAGTGCAGGATAGGGCTGGTTTAAGTAATGAAGAGCTTGCTTCTTTTAGGCAGGAGCTTTTATGTGTTATAGAGAAATACTTTGTTGTTAAGGAAAATGATTTTGATATAGATTATAAGAGAGATGGTAATGCGACAAAACTTACAATAAATTCTCCAGTTGTTGTAAAAAGAGATGTAAACAAAAATAAAATAGATTGTCCATCCCCAGATAATGGCGAACCTGTAGAAGATAAGTTAGAAATACGAACAAAAGATAGTGGCGAAAAAAAAGATTTATCCAATACGCAAAACTTTAAAAAAAAGAAAAAAGTTTCTAACCAATAATAGTTAATAAAATAAATATCAAAAAATATAAAAAGTATTTTTAATTTTTTAGAATGGTAAATATATAGCTAAGTGTTTTTTATGGTTATTTGTTTGCTTTTATTGATTTAATTTTTAGAGTTATTCTGTAAATTTTTTTTAAGAATTAGTCGATTTCCTATTGGGGTTAATTTATTAGATATTTTTTATGAATGATTTTTTAGATATTTTAAATAGTGTTAATTTAAATTCAGCAACCTTGTTTCTGAGTTTTATATTACCGTTTTCTTACTATTTTTATAGTTCTAAATTTTTTTATGATGAATCAAAAATTAAAACATATAATTTTTTTAATGTTCTACTTTCTGTAATTCTTATAATTTTTGCATTTTATAAAATAGTAGATTCAATTTTACTTGATAATTATGATACATTAGAAATAGTTGCAATGCATTTAGCAACGGGCTTTTTAAGTATTTTAACGGTATTTAGAAACAGAATGAGCTCGACAGATCAGCTTGTTAATTCTTTTTTAAATAAGCCGATGGCATTAGGTGGGGGAGCTCAAGAAGGGTATAAACCTCAAGCTGTGGATAAAGAAAAAATTGGGACATATTCTTGGGATGATTTAATAATAAGTGATGATTTAAAGGATGAATTAAATTCCGTAATAAAACTTTTAAAAGATCCAGAAAATGCAAAATCTTATGGAATAGATGTTCCAAAAGGAATTCTATTTAACGGTCCTCCTGGAACTGGAAAAACAACAATTGCAAGAGTTGTAGCAAATTTAGCAGGACTTTCTTTTTTTGTTTTAAGAGCAAATGAAATAGTTTCAAAATGGGTTGGAGAATCTGAAAAAAATTTAACAAAGCTTTTTGAAACAGCACAAGAAAATGCTCCTGCTGTTATATTCATAGATGAAATTGATTCTATAGGAAAGGCTCGTTCTGGTTCTAATGCGGAACATTCAGATAAACTTTTAAATCAACTTTTACAACTTATAGATGGTGTTATTAAATCAGAAGGAATTTATGTAATTGCTGCGACAAACAGGGCAGATTTAGTAGATAGTGCATTAAAAAGAGCTGGTAGATTAAATAGGACAATAGAAATTGGACTTCCAGATGCACCATCTAGAGAGGCTTTATTTAAATTATATACAAAACATTTAAAACTTAATTATGAAGTTGATTTTGAAGCTCTTGTAAAAAGAACAGAAAATTGTTCTGCTGCAGATATAAAGGCTATTTGTAATCAAGCAGGGCTTTATTCATATCGTAGGGAAGAAGATATTCCTAAGAAAGATAGAACATATGAAGTTACTAAAGACGATATTGAAAAATCATTATTAGATTTTACTAAAGATAAAGAAGATGAAAATGAAGATCTTGATTTAAAGAAGAAAAAGGAAGGTGGCATAGTTCCTGTTAATGATTCAATAGAAAAAATAGGTTGGGATGATATTATAATATCAAATGATTTAAAGGAGGAATTAATCTCAGTTGTTAAATTATTAAAAGGAGCTGATAATGCTAGAAAGTTTGGAATAGAAGTTCCTAAAGGAATGCTTCTTTGGGGGCCTCCTGGAACTGGAAAAACAACTATTGCTAAAGTAATGGCAAATACTGCAGATATGGCATTTTTTGTCCTTCAGACAAGTGATATCGTTTCAAAATGGGTCGGGGATTCTGAGAAAAATTTAACAGCATTATTTAAAGCTGCAGCAAAGTATGCTCCATCTATTTTATTTATTGATGAAATTGATTCTATCGCAAAAAATAGAAATGAAAATAATGCTCAACATGCAGATAATTTATTAAATCATTTATTGCAACTAATAGATGGTGTAATAAAAAGAGAGGGAATTTATATAATTGGTGCCACAAATAGACCAGATCTTGTTGATCCAGCATTAAAGCGAGGAGGAAGGCTTACTAAACTTATTTATATTCCTCTTCCTGATTTTGATTCAAGAAAAGCTTTATTAAAATTATTTTTTAGTAAATATGTATTATCTTCTAGCATTGATTATGACTATTTAGCAAAACGTGTTGAAGGAAAATCTGGTGCAGATATAAAAGCAGTTTGTTCTCAAGCTGGGCTTAATTCATTTAAAAGAAATATGGCGTTAGGAACTCAAGATTATATCGTTTCTGCCGAAGATATTGAAAGTGCTTTAAATGAATTGTGTTGATAAATAAAATTTCTTTTAGAAGCAAAGTTTTTTTATGTAAGATTTCTCTTGCGGTGAGTATTTGTAAAATACCGTAGAAAATTTATGATCAATAAAAAAGAGTTTTGTATGAGTCAAGTTCCTGTTACCGAAGGTGTTTCACCAAATAGTAATAATACTCCCCAAAAAGATGTAGGACAAGGTGAGCCAGTATCTTTGTCTGGCTCTTTGCCTAATGGGGAAAATAAGGCTGAACTTCGTAGAGGAGGAGAATTAGCAGAGACAACAAATCCTAGTAATAAAACTAGAGAAGAAATTGCAACGGATGAAAAAAAAGCAACTGCAAATAAAAAAGCAAGCCAAAATTATGACGATGATCAAACTCGTTTAGCTCAAGAAAGAATAGACCAATCTCAAGCTTTGCAGGGAGGAGGAGGTACGACTCAGTTGGGAGTTAGTACTGGTGAAGGGACTGTGTCATCTTTGGATCATGAACAGGTTTTTAATAATATTCTTGAAAACCTTCAAAAAGCGAAAAAGAAAAAGGGAACATCTTCTGATAAACTTTGGAAAACTGCAATTCCTAAAATGATTGATTTAATAAAGCAAAATGTTGATGCGACTAATGAAGCATTACAAAAAATGAGCTCTTCTGGTGAAGGGTTAACTGCTGATAAGGAAACTTTGCAAAATGCAGCAAAGACATTAGTTGCCACTTTAAAGGGAAATCAAGTTGCAAGTACGTTTTGTGGACAAACATCTCAAGATTCTAAAGAATTAGAAGATAGTATAGTTAAAGCTTTAGAAAATAATAAAGATGATATTTTAAAAATTGAGGATGAGGATGAAAGAAAAATTCTGATAGGTAAAATAGTAGGAGAAGAGATCTTAGAATTTACGGCTAAAAAATATGAAAAAGCTGAAAATTTATTATTAAATATTAAAGAACCCGGTAATCAATTAGAGTTTTTATCAATTTGGCACAATATGTCAAAAGAAGAGCAGGAAGTTTTTCGCGAGGAATTTAAAAATTCAAATGGTAAAACGATAGAGGAGCATTTAACTGAGATCGATTTAAATATTGCTATAGAAAGGTTAAATTCAAAAGAAAAAGCGGTATCTTTTTGTAAAGAGCTTTTATGCATACATGCACAAACATTAAATCTTATTAATGAAGAATTAGAACAATTAAAACAATTATCACCAGAAGAGCAGCAAACACGTAAGGAAGAAGAAGATAAGTTGAAAGAAATAGGAGAAAAGAATCAAACAGAAAGTGATAGGGTTTCATCGATTTTAGAAACTTTTGGTGAAACAATGAGCTTAGAGGAAATACAAAATAATGTTAGATTTAACCAGTTAAATGAGTTAGTTCTTGATATGCCCCAAAAAGCAAGTAAGCAAGCGGAATTTTTAGTTGCTTTTACAAAAATGTCTCCAGAAGAACAAGAAAATTTTAGGAAATATTTTCAAGATAAAAATAAAGTATCTTTAAATGATTATATAGATAAAAATTCTAAGAGCCTAAAAAGTGATACATTAAAAGATTCACAAAAAGCAAGGGAGTTTGTAGTACATGTATCAAAATTTTATGCTGAACAACAGGCTACATATGAAGCGGATCTTTTAAGAGCAAGAACTTGTCAAGCTCATCCTGAATGCTTTAGCGAAGAGGAAAAGCAAAAGTATACACCTAAATATATAAAAAAACAGGAAGAGAATGTTAGGCTATGTAAGCAGTATGGAAATGATTTTTTAGAAAAAATTTCTCCTTTAGAAAATGGAATAAGAGAAAACACGCAAAGATATATGCAATTACAGCATGATGAAAAACTTTTAGAATTATCTAAAGATATTATCGCTAGATTAGGCTTTAAAGAAAAAGAGCTTGAGATAAGATATGGAAAAGAAAGTAGTGAGTTTAAAGAATATGGAAAGGCAATTGATGAAAGCAAAAATAATTTTTTAGAAATTTTTCAAAGTGAGGATTATAAAGCGCAATCTGAGTTTTATTTTCAGGAATCTCGCAGGCAAGGACAAACTTCTTTCATGAATAATTATCAAAACATGAATGAGAAAGTAAAAAGGTTGCTAGCGTTGCAACAACAAACTATTAGGGCTTCTACTAATTCTCGTGGGGGAGTTACGCAATATACTAAAGAAGGCACAAACATTCTTCGTGAAATAGATGATAGTAGAATGGGATTTACTATGGCTTCTATGTGTTATCAAAAGCAAACTAATAGAAATCTTTTAAGTGATATTAGAAATGTAAAGTTTTCCTCAATTGGAATAGATAGTAATACTTCTTTAACTTCTTATGGAAAGCCTTTACTCTTTAATGGACAAGTTGATTTTAATATAGCTAATAGACAAGAAGTATCAAATGATACAAGAAGTCTATTGGTAGAAAACTCT
>CAZHFA010000093.1:0-6053 GCA_964531865.1 uncultured Bdellovibrionales bacterium | reverse complement strand
GGAGTGTTTTATGAAGGGAATCATTTTAGCTGGTGGAGCTGGCTCAAGACTTTATCCGCTTACAAAAATTTGTTGTAAGCAACTTTTACCAGTTTTTGATAAGCCAATGATTTATTATCCTTTATCGACTTTGATGACGGCAGGCATTCGTGACATTTGTGTAATTTCTACGCCCAAAGATTTACCAGTATTAGAAGATTTTTTAGGAAGTGGTGAAAAGTTTGGGGTAAAATTTACTTATATAGTTCAAGAGAAACCTGAAGGAATAGCCCAAGCTTTTTTATTGGCGGAAGATTTTATAGGAAAGGATAATGTTACATTGATTTTGGGGGACAATATCTTTTATGGAGATTTTGGCCATATTTATGCTATAAAAAATCATGAGAAAGGAGCAACAATTTTTGGATATCCTGTAACGAATCCACAAGATTTTGGTGTGATAGAATTTGATAGTGAAGGTAATGCCATTACTATTGAAGAAAAGCCTAAAGAGCCTAAATCTAATTATATAGTTCCTGGATTGTATATATACGATAATGAAGTTATTAATATTGCAAAAAGTTTAAAGCCTTCAAAAAGAGGGGAATTAGAAATAACGGATGTAAATGTTGTATATTTAAAGAAAAAAGAGTTACAAGTTATACCTATGGGAAGAGGAGTTGCTTGGTTAGATAGTGGAACTACATCTGCTTTGTCTGAGGCTTCTGTTTTTGTTGAACTTATTGAAACAAGGCAGGGATTAAAAATGGCTTGTCCTGAAGAGATAGCTCTAAGATTAAATTATATATCTTTAGAAAAGTTTTTATCTGAACTAGAAGAATTAAAATCATGTCAGTATAAAACATATTTAGAAGGTGTTTATCAAGAGTTATATGCAAAGAAAAATCATTTAAGTTTAGGTCAAAAAAAAAATAACTTCTTATCAGTTGTAATGAAATTTTAAGAATTTTTTGTTTAACTTAGCATGTTATCAAATAAGAGCGTGAATATTTTTTCATGGAATTATTTTTAGATGTTAAAAGAGCTAGAGATTGAAAATTTAGCAATCATAAAAAAATCAGTAATCGATTTTGCTAAAGGTTTTAATGTAATTACAGGTGAAACTGGAGCTGGAAAATCAATAATTCTTAATGCTCTTGGTTTATTGTTAGGGCAAAAAGCTAACTTAGATATCATAAGATCTAATGAAAATGAATGTAAAATACAGGCTATTTTTGATTTGAGTCTTTTACCTCAAAATATAGTTGACTCTTTGCCAGACATCGCAAAAGGGAAGGAACTTATAATTAGTAGAATTATTGGGAAAGATAGGGCTAAAGTTTACATCAATGGAATATTATCAAACCTTATTACGTTAGAATCTATAACTACAAAAATAATTTCTTTTTGTGGTCAAAATCAACAAGCAGATTTGTTAAATTCAAAATATCATTTAGAAATTTTAGATAAATATTCTAATTTAGATGAAGAGAAAAAAGAGTATAAAAAATTATTTGATGAGTATAAAAAATTAGAGAGGGAATTAAAAATTTATTTGGAAAGAAAAAATGAAATAGCCCTTAGAGTTGCAGAATTATCTGCTATAAAAGAAGATTTAGAAAAAATAAAATTAACTCCTAATAGACGATTTGCTCTTGAAAATGAAATAAAAAAACTTACAGAGACAGAAAACATACAAAATATTTCAACAGAAATAGCGGACTTGTTATTAAGTAATTCTGGGATTTTTTCAATGTTTGGTGTTATATCAAGAGATTTAAATAAAATTACAAAATATGATTCTTCAGTTGAAAAATTTGAAAATGATTTTAAAGAAATTTTAAATTTAACAACGGAGTTTGAAAGAGAATATAACCAATACATAGGCTCTCTTAATGTTGATGATGATTATTTGGAGGAGTTAAGAGAAGAGCTTTCTTTAATAGCAACGCTTGAGAGAAAATATGTCACTAATCATACAGGACTAATTGATATTTATGAAAAGGTTTTAAAAGAATTATCAGAGATAAAAACTTTTGAAGACATTAGTAAGCAAGAAATGCTGTTAAAAGTAAAAAAAGAAAAGCTTATAGAAAAGGCAATTAAATTATCAAGTGAAAGAAAAAAATATGCCAAGAAATTTGAAAATTCTGTTATACAAGAGCTTTCAGAGCTAAATTTACAAAATGTAAATTTTGTTGTTTTATTCAATAAAACAGAGGTTGACGAGTTTGGGGTAGATGATGTAGAATTCATCATCTCATTAAATAAGGGATATGAGCCCAAACCTCTAAAGAAAATCGCTTCATATGGTGAACTTTCTAGGATCTTGTTAGTTTTAAAGAAGATAATAAAAGATAAATTTGGAGTAAATATTCTTATTTTTGATGAGGTTGATAGTGGAATGTCGGGTAAGAGTGCTCGTGCTGTCGGAGAAAAGCTTAAAGCATTAGCTACTACTTCACAGGTTATTTGCATAACGCATTTACCTCAGGTGGCGTCTTTAGCTGATGCTCATTATATCGTTTCTAAAGAAGGAAAAGATAAAATTTTTACTCAAATAAGAAGAATTGATAAAAATGAGCAAATAGAAGAAATTGCCAGAATGTTGGCAGGTTACAAAATTACTGAATCAGCAAAAGCATCTGCGCGTGAGTTAATGACATCATAATAATATAAATTGATTATTTATAAATTGTTTTTACAATGCATTTAAAGAATAGACAATTAAAACTTTGGTATATATTACCAACCTCAAAAGAGTTAAAAAAAATCGAAATAGATCTTTTGCCAATCGGAGTCTTTCTTACAGCTTTTCTATTATCTATAATTTTTTTCTTTACATGGGGGTTTTTAACTTCCGAAAATGCTATTTCCCAAACGAAGAAACATTTTGCGTATATATTAGGAAATTTAAAATTAAAAAATTTAAAAGCCGAAAGTAGTGTATTAAAAGAAAAGAATTTATTTTTAGAAGAAGAATTGAATAAAGCTACTAATATCAATGAGGAGATTATTCAATATGGGAATAATATAGAAAGAAGAAATCAAGAACTTGCAAAGCTTATAGAAGATACAACGCAATTAAAAATTTTTGAAGATAAAGTGATTATTAAGAATGGAGGAATTGGAGGATTAGAATTTAATAATGATCTTGATGGTAAAGAATTGAAGGGCAGTTTTAATCTAAATAAATTTGATTTTGTAAAACAAAAAAAATTAATAAAAAATATGGATGAAATAAATAGTGTTATAGGAATTTTACCAATAGGGCTTCCAGTAAATTCTTATATTTCATCAGATTTTGGCATTAGACAATCTCCATTTACAGGGAGATTGGCCAAACATCTTGGAATAGATTTTTCTGCACCATATGGGTATCCTATTAAAGTTACTGGAAAAGGAGAAATCATTAGGGCAGACTATAGTAAAACATATGGATATATTGTTGATGTAAAACATAAGGATAACTTATTTTCTAGATATGCACATTTATCAAAAATTTTAGTTAAAAAAGGAGATATCGTTTCAAGAGGAAATATTATAGGACTAGTCGGTTCTTCAGGAAGATCTACAGGAAGCCATTTACACTATGAATTAAGGGTTAACAACACTCCGATAAATCCGATATCTTTTATCAACCTTGCATCTAATTTATCAAATAAACTAAAACAAACAAAAACAGTTCATAAATTTTAACTTGATATTAAATATATTGTTTTCTTGTTATATTTATTGTTGTTTGATCTACTAAATCTAATCGTTTTTCTTGTATTTCATTTGTTTCTTCATTATCTACTAAAATATTTATATTTTGTTTACAAATTATTTTTAAGTAAAAAGAAAAAATAAAAATAATAATCAAATTGGAAATGAAAAAGCTATTCTCCTTAATGATATATGAAATATACTCATTATAGTTGTAACGAGTAATAAGTTGTTTTAATATACCTAATAATAACGAAATAAATAGTGATGATGTAAATATAAGAATATATTTTATTTTTATATTTTTTAATGTTCCAATAAAAATTTTAGAACACAATAGTACAGAAAAAGTTGAGATAAATGGAATTATTAAATATTTTCCCCAAGAGATAAAAATATAAGAGTTCATCTCTTTACTATTTAAAATAAAAAATAAAATACTAGCTAATGCTAGCAATACATTAGATATCAATAATGGAAAGAAAAAATGGGGTTGTTTGTTTATAGAACATTCATTGTCTTTAAATAAGAAGCATTTAAATGTAATAAGTAAAAAAAACAATATTATCGATAATAATCCAATGAGATTATTAGTTGATGTATAAAAATTTAAAAAATCTTTTTGCAAAAAATAGTTTAAAACTTTTGGAAAAGTTGTAATTGGAGAAAGCCATATAGTTAAGATTGTAAGCGATACTAATCCTGAAATAGTTTTATTTATTCCCATTTTGATAAAGCAAACAGTGATTACACTAATAAAAAAAGTTATACATAAAGAAGTTATGCAAAAGCACCAAAATGGAATAGATAAATTTTGAAAAAGATAATAAAATACTCCAAGAAAGATGAATAAAGCTCCTGCTGATAAGTCAATAAATTTTAATTTGGTGTAATTTAAAATTATCGATAAACTAAATAAAAAAACCACAATTCCAATAAAAAGGTATTTTGAAATAATATCCATTAACATTCTCCAGTTTTAAATTCATCTAAACTATTAAAATAGCAAAAACCTTTTAGGAAAGACGTTTCATAATTTTTGTTTTCATCTTTTACTAAATGGCATAAATCAAGTGCTCTATTATGCATTACTAAAGAGTCAATTATAGAATTTATTTTTGTATTATATGAAATATCAAGAAATTGATAATTAAATACTAATGAATGAATGTGTGTATATAAACTTAACTTGGAGTCATAAGGTTTTAAAAAACGTTGAATCATCAAATCTGCATCACTTACGACAAATCCCACACAGACTCCGATATTATTTTTATATCTTTCATCACTCATATATTTAAATTTTTCCATAAAATGCTTTTCTTCAAAAGCGTTTTCGTTCTTATTAAGTAATGGAGATTTTATTAATTTTATTCCAGAAAATGAATCTAACTGAGTAAACGCTACAAAATAAAATGCTTTTGAATTTAAAAAATTCATACAGACTTTGATTAAATTACTCATTGTACATGAAGAATTTTCTGCAGAAAATTTTACAAAATTATTAAAGGAGCTATCTTGTACTCTTAACCCATAAAGTGTATTTACTTTACAGGAATTGTTAGCGACAATGTCAGAATTTATTTTTTGATAATCCGGTAAAGAGTTTAAAGTGGAAGGTAAATGAAAAGTATAAGCTCCAATATTTATATATTCACCAAAAGTATTAAAACCATCTGGTATATTATATGAAAGAGTTCCCAGTCCTAACCCGATAGAGTTTTCATTATAAGGTAATAAAAAAGAAGATTTGTTAGAAAAAGTATGCATTGCAAAATTATCAGGATTACCAAAACCTTCCAAAGAAAATTTTTCTTTTTTATCTATGCTAAAAATTTGATATGTAACATCATCTATTTTTGTAATCTTACTTGGAGTTTGTTTTTTTTCTATAGGTTGTTTTTGACTCTCATAGATTATAGAAGGCACATTTAGATTCTCAAAAATCTTTACTAGTTCATATGACGTATTACATAAAGTTAAAGAACCATTAAAATCAAAAAATTTTTTGTGATTTAATAATAAAAAATCAATTCCTGCAGATGAAATCTCATCTAATTTTTCACAATCAATTAAAATATTAGCTTGTCCATTATCTATTGAACTATTTAGTATGCGTTTTAATTTTAATGCTGTATTTGCATCAAGCCTTCCTGATAAGGATAATATAAGTTTGTCATCTTCATTTGTTGTGTTTATATTCATAAAAAAACCTCTGTTCGAATTTTATATGTTATTTAATTACAATATCTGCTTTTTCCAAAATGCTTTTTGGAATTGTTATCTTATACTCGTCTGCTTTTTTTTTATTAATTATAAGTTTATATAATTTAGGATTCTCAATATTTTTTAATACTGTATGATCA
>CAZHFA010000092.1:5276-6161 GCA_964531865.1 uncultured Bdellovibrionales bacterium | reverse complement strand
CATTATTCTCCTTATAGCAATGGTAACTATCGTTATCGTTACTATAATAGGGGATATGCAAGGCCTAATCTTTATCTTCATGTTCCTTCGGGACGTGGAGGGCGAGTTAGTGGAGGATTTTCAATTAGAGGTTTTTCGATTAGTTTTTAGCTAGTTGAAAAATTTATCGTGATGGTTTTTAAAACAGAAACTTAATGCCGAGTATCTGTTTTTACGCTCTTGTTTATACATCAGTTATTTTAATCCTGTGCTTAAAAATAACCATCGTTGTTCACCAATCATTCCATTTGGGGTCATGGCATTTCTTGACCAACTTTTTGCTTGAAATAAAAAATGAATATTTCCGTCATCTAGCTTTGCTGATGATGGGGGATTGCTATCATTTCCAGAAGCTTTAATGGCTTTTTGTAAAATATTATCAAATTCAAAACTTCCAGATGAAGAAAGTAATTCTATTTTTAATATTTTTCCTTTTAATGACATAGTAGCCTCTACTTCTGTAAAAGAATTTATATTTTTTATATCCATCGCGTTTAATGATTCCCAGCCACTTTGTCTAAGTTCGCTAAAAATTCTGGTTGCTACACGTCTTACAAAAACTGCAAAATGTTCTGCCTTTGTATTTAAAAGTGTTAAATCTCCATCAGGAAGATTTGGAAGATACATTGAAGAACCAAAGCTTTCTAAAAATCTTGCGCCACTTCCTGTTGGACGAGAAAAAGGTTTGTAATTTAATACTTGAGATGACTTTTGATTCGTATTTAATCGATTATTTTGTTTCACAATATTTTTATTAAAATCAGAAAAAAGATTTTTTGAATCAAGTTTTAATTTTAAATTTTGATTTCCTGTATTTTGTCTAAAATTTTTATTTCTGTTATTTGC
>CAZHFA010000092.1:2035-5253 GCA_964531865.1 uncultured Bdellovibrionales bacterium | reverse complement strand
AGTAGGGCTTTGTATTTTCTGCTTAGCTTTTTTTGAAGAATTGCTTTCTTTTTTAGGTATAAATTTTTGTTTTAAAGAAGAATTTCCTTTTTTTATTTGTTCTTTTTTTACGGAATTATTTTTTTCTGAAAGAAGATTTGTATTTTTGGGGCGTATGTTATTTATAATATTGCTATCATCTACAATTTGATTTTTTAAAATTATTGGCGAAGATTTTGATAACGATTGAGGCTTTTCGCTTGGAATAAAATCAATGACAAAACTAGAAGGAATGTTTTTATTTAAGGGTTTCATCGTTAAGATGAAAAAAAGAACAATATGAACAATAATAGAAAAAAATATTCCAAAATATATATCAGGAATTTTTGTTTTTATGGTGTTTCTTTTTTTCATTTTGAATATTATACTATGGCCTGTTTTTTTATAAAGACATAGGAGAAAATTTATGTTTGGTTTAGGTCCAATGGAAATAGCGGTAATTCTAATTGTAATGGTTTTACTCTTTGGTAAGAAGTTACCTGATGTTGGAACTTCTTTAGGAAAGGCAATCTCGAATTTTAAAAATGCGTCTTCAAATACTAATGAAGAGAGTGGTAAGATAGAAAAAGAGGAGAATTCTAAAATAGAGTATGATCAAGTAGTAGATGAATATAAGCCATCTCAAGAAGTAAGTGAACAAGAGCATAAAAGCAAAAAAGAATAAGGCTATATTAAAATTTTTAAGCTGATAAATTTTCTATTTCTATAGAAGCTTCTTTACAATATTTTTCCAATTCACTTTTTAAATAATTATTGAAAGTGTTTAAATAATTTTCAGTTTGTATAATTTTTCCTTTTTTTGTTTTTGATATTGAATTTATTAATGTTTGATAATCTATGGGAAATATTGATCTTGTTTCTATTATTTCAGCATCCACATCTTTGTTGTTCGCTAAATCACACGCTTGAAAAATATCTTCTCCGGTTGCGATGAAAGTTACTTTATTTGATTCTTTTCTAAGTTCTGCTCCATCTTCTGTAAGTGGATCTTTTTCAAAATTAGGAACAGGCCCCTCTACTTCAAAAATATCAGAGGATAATAAAAAAAATACGGGAAAATCAAGTGAAAATGATTTAAATAAAAGAGAACAAAAATCATAAGGGTTGGAGGGAATAAAAATTTTATAGGGAACATTTTTATAATTTGCTAAAAGTTTTTCTATGTCTAAATCATGAAAACTTTGGTTTATAAAAATATTTATATAATGAAGAGGAAGTTCATTTAAAGATTTCTTTAAGCTTAGTACATTTTCTATAAGATTATTTAACTGATTTCTTGATTTTAAAATAGTAATAACTGTTCTTTGACTTATTGCTGCCCCACTTGTGAAATCAACAATTTCGACAGGAGGAATTTTTAATAATATTGCATCTTCTTTTTTCTTTCCAATCAGAGATAAGCTTTCACATGAATCATCTATGCATAAAAGAAGTTCGCGTAATTTTTTTTGTGATTTTAATAATGTGTACTCTAAGCAATCCTGAATTTTAAGCAACATTCAAAAACTCTTTTAAATTTTCTTTTGCAATATACCTTAAATCATTATTAAGCTCTTTTTTAAATTCGTCTAGAGGAAAATTAAAAGAGGAAATTTTATTTTCTAAAAATTCTAAAGGATCAGTAGAATTAAAAGCATCACAGATAACAACAGCTGGCATTAAATATTCCCGTGCATTTCTTGTCGCTTTGTGGAGACAACTTCTTAATTGAAATATATCGTCTGTTTTAGTTTCTATTTTTAATATTTTGTTATTATTATTATCTAACAATTTATTGAGTATAGTAAAATCAGCTTTTTTTGTATCTTCTATAATATAAACATTTGGTAATTTATGTTCGATTGAAAACAAAATTGATTCTAAAAAATAAGCAGAATTTGTTCTCTTTGAATCTAATGTAATTAAAAATGCAGGCAAAAAACCAGTTTCTTTAAAAGAAGAAGCCATACCGTTTACGATATTAAAAACTCTTTCTGGCGCATCATTAAAATAAAATGTTCTTAAATTATTGTCTGTTATATTTTCATTTGCTTGTAATATTTTAAAGTATTCACAAAAGCCACGCTCAATTTTATTGTATCTAGTTACATAATATGGATGAATTCTATCAGTAGAAAAAATATAATCACTTTTATTGGATATAGAGACTAGTGATACAGCTAAAGCTTCTAACTTATAAAAAGATTCAGGGAGGAACTTTATTTTATGTTCAATAAAACTCTTAGAGATGAAACTTTCTAATGCTCGTAAATAGAAAATTTTAGCATATAGCTGAAAAAGTATTTCTTTGTCCATAATAAAAGTCCATTGTCTTTATAAACCTAACAAGTTAAGATTCTAATATATAAAATCATTTATTTAAAGATAGATATTCATTATTTTTTAGTTATGTTTAATAAATTATTATCTATAGATCCAAGTTTAACTTGTACGGGTTGGGCCCTTTTTGATATTAAATCAAATGAAATTTTGAGTATAGGAAAAATAAAATCAAAGAAGGAAGGAATACTTTCTGATAGATTGTTGGACTTTCAAAATAAGGCTATTTTGTTATTTAATTCATTAAATCTTTTAGAAAATGATATTTTACTTTGTGAAGAAGCTACCACGATGAAAGATCCAAGAGCTACTTTAATAGTAGAACAAGTAAGATGTGTTTTTGAAGTATTAGCAAGAGAGAGAGGCGTAGTGGTTCCAGGTAGAATAAATCCTAGAACTGTTCAGTATGAAATTATGGGATTAAAAGGTTCGCAAATAGATAGAGATAGTGTTAAAGCAATTGCACGTGAAACGGTTAAATCCTTATATTTAAAAGTGTTAACTAGCATGGGGTTTTCTAAAGAAAAAATAGATTCTAAAAATAATCAAGATATTATTGATGCTATTTTAATTGGCACATTAGGGTTAACAAGAATTCATTCTGCTACAACTGCACAATGTGAAATTGCATCGCTTTTTACGTCAAATTATAGGAGAAAAAGATAAGTAGTTTTATGAAGCATTTTTTATTTTTTATGATTTTTTTATTTTTGTGTAGTAAGGTTTTTGCAGTTAGTAATATAACGGTGTGTACTCAAAATTTACATAATTATGGTTTATATTCTGATGTAAAATGGAGACAAAAAAAAGCGACGAAAGAAACTCTTTCATATCAAAAAAAATATTTAATAAAAAGATTT
>CAZHFA010000092.1:0-2025 GCA_964531865.1 uncultured Bdellovibrionales bacterium | reverse complement strand
GAAAATCTTTTTATAAAATATAAAAAGATTTTCTGATGTTGGATGCGACATAATAGCTTTTCAGGAATTATTAGGAAATGATAAATCATCAAATGAAGCTATAAAAAATTTTACTGAGGCTTTAAAAAACTATACAAAGAGAGGTTTTAATTATTATGTGGGGCGTTCTAATGATAGATCTTCTAGAATAGGATTTTTAGTAGCTAAAGATAAAAAATTAAAAATTTTAAGCATGACTTCTTATGCAAGAAGAGAGTTACCAAAACTTATAAAAGAAGAGAGACCAAGATTTTTTACAAGAGGACCTTTTGAAATTAGTTTAGAGGTCGAGACAAGTGAAAGGAAAAAAATTGTTTTAACAATAATTACATTTCATTTTAAATCTAAATATAAAGGATATAAAGACCCATCAAAAACTGAATGGGAAATTTTAAGAATGCAGTCTGCAGAAGGATTAAGGAAGATAGCGGAAGAAAAAATTAGTGATGACAATGATAAAAAATCAAGCGTAGTAATTTTACTTGGAGATAGAAATTCTGATTATACTTCAGCTTCTGCAAAAATTTTGGAAGGTGTGTATTCGCTTAGTTTGTTTTCAAAATCTTTTTGTAAAATTTCTAAGAAAGGAATACCGTTGTGTGAAAACAAAGTTGAGAGATCTCCTAATTTTATTTCAGTACTTACTGGAGATCCTGAAACTTTTAGTATGAAGGGAAGCTATATATATAAGAAAAAATATTCTTGGATTGATGAAATTTTGATATCTAAATTAGGCTCATCATATGCCTTAGAAAGTAAACAGAATCTTAATAATTATGACAGTGGTATTTTTAGAAAGTATGAAGAAGCTTCAGATCATGCTTTAGGGTTTGTTAGGTTAAAATTTTAAAGAAAGTGTAAAAATTTTTCATAATAATCTGTCTTTTTGAATCTTTAAAAATAAAAACATCATCAAAAATAAATAGAGAATATTTTGATGTTGATTTTTTATGAGAAATAAATACTTAAAATTTATAGGCTGTTCTTTTAGAAGAAAATGGCGAAATGTTAACGCCCCAAAAATAAAACACAGTTTTATGGGGGGGGGGGGCAAAATCCTTTAAATACAATATGATATATTGCATAATTTATGTTTTTTATTTAAAAAGATGTTTATATAAAATTTTAAAAAGTGCGTGTCCTGTAATTTTTTCTGTAATTTTTGTAATTTGATTAAATTCAACATTAAGACTCCAGGTAGAGAAGATGAAAATGATGAAGTTGATAATACGGAAGAAGTTACAGAATTAGGTGTATCAATTATGAAGGCTTTAGGCGGAAAAGAAAATATTGTTGAAATCGATAACTGTATTTCAAGACTTCGTTTGATTTTAAAGGATACATCACTTGTAGATGAAAATTTATTAAAGAAAACAGGTTCCTTAGGTATCATAAAAATTAATGAAACGAATATTCAAGTTGTTTATGGTGCTAAGGTAGAAAAGGCAACAGCTGAATTAAAACGTGCTGTAAAATCGAATGCTTAATCTTTTTAAGAAAAAAGAGAAATTTATATTACCAGTATCAGGTGATTGTATCCCTATGGAAAAAGTTAATGATACAGTTTTCTCACAAAAAATGATGGGAGATGGATTTGCAATAATCCCATCTGATAAAACAATATATTCACCATTTAGTGGAGAAGTGAGTGTTTTATTTCCAACAAAACATGCGATTGGAATAAAAAGTGATGCAGGGGTTGAGGTTTTAATTCATGTTGGCATTGATACAGTCAGTTTAAAAGGTGAAGGATTTGAATCTTTTGTTCAACAAGGTGACAAGATTGCACAAGGTGATAAACTGATTGATGTTGATTTTGATTTGATAAAACAAAAAGGATTTGATCCAGTTGTAGTAATTATCTTTACAAACAATTCAATAAAGATAGAAGAAAAATTGCATCATGTTGAACATCACGAAAAACTATCTATTTCAATTAAATAGAGGAATTTAAAAGCCCTATATGGGCTTTTTCCTATAATGGCT
>CAZHFA010000091.1:0-6168 GCA_964531865.1 uncultured Bdellovibrionales bacterium | reverse complement strand
GTAGATCCAAGTAAGGGCGGCAATTCTCTGCCTCTTCTGTTTCTGGGTTTCTATTGCTAGGTGGCCTGCATTTTACAATATTGCAGATATAAACATCGTTTCTTGAAAACCCACAAGCTGACAATATACTGTTTAATAATTCTCCTGCACGACCTACAAATGGAACCCCTTGTTCATCCTCATTTTTGCCTGGACCTTCACCTATCAAAAGGATTTTAGAATCAGGGTTGCCATCTCCAAATACTGTTTGTGTTCTGCCTTCTACGAGTTTAGGGCACTTCTGGCACTTCGATACTTTAATTGCCAGAGCTTGCAACATTTCCAATTTACTCATATTGCATACTCCGGTCTGTATTCTGTTTTTTCTATCTTAAAAACGTGACCCCACATCAAATCAAGATACAAATTTCGTTTTTGATCAATCCACATACAAGCAGGATGTTTTCCTGGGTAATGTATATCTTTCAAACCTAAGTTTAATTCACCCAGCAACCAAGTCCCACATCTTTTTTTTGCTTTCCCTAATAGTTTGGCCTTTTTTTCTTTTTAAAAAAAGAGGAAGAGCCAATCTTTTGGAACGGTATGGATTTTGGAATATAAAAAAAGAAAATTATATTTGGTTTCATGCAGCATCATTAGGTGAAGTAAAGGGAATATTGTCACTAATAAAAAAAATAAAAGTAAACGACAGTAATCAAAAAATATTACTCACTGCTACGTCTATTACAGGCTTAGATGTTGGAAAAGATATTGTCGATGAAGCATATTTAATTCCTTTTGATTCTTCAATTTATTATTCAAGAATTCTAAAAAAATTTTCTCCAACTAAAATTATAATTTCAGAAACTGAAATCTGGCCTTCTTTTATAATGTATTTTTCCAAAAAAAATATTCCACTTTTTCTTATAAATGCAAGAATTTCCGATAATACTATAAAGAAATATGAAAAGCTATCTTGGTTTTTAGCTCCTATTTTAAATAAATTTACTAAAATTTTAGTTCAATCAAATAAAGATTTTGAATATTTTAAGAAAATAAATATTAATCAAAATATTTTATCAATTGTTGGAAATTCTAAATATGAATTAAATCCTAAAGTAAAAAGTCCTTATGAAGCATTGGAACTTAGTAAAATTTATTTTCCAGATTCAAAAATAAATAAAATTATTACATTAGCTAGTATTCGTTCTAGCGAAGAAAAATTATTATTTCCAATATTAAAAACATTATATGAAAATAATGAAGATGTTGGAATTATTGTAGCTCCAAGGCATAAAGAAAAATTTTCATATTTTGAAAATGAATTAAAAACTCAAGGATTTAACTTTACAAAGTGGAGCGAACATAATGGGGGCAGTGAAGGTTTTCAAGTTGTATTGTTAGATACTTTTGGAGAATTAGAGAAGGTATTTTCTTTTTCTAATTTAGTGTTTGTTGGAGCAACCTTAGTAAATATAGGAGGTCATAATCCTATGGAGGCGATGCAATATGGAGCATATGTCTTTATGGGGGAATATTTCCAAAATTATTTTGATATCGTGCAAGAATTGCTTTCTCAAAATGCAATATCTATTGTAAGAACAAAAGAAGATATTGAAGGACTTTGTGTCGTTTTACTAAACACTCCTAGTCTTTTAAAAGAAAAAGGAAGAATACAAAAAGAATTTTGTAAACGTTTATCAGGAGCATCGGAAAAAATTTTAAAGGAAATATGAAATATTTTAAAATTTTTTTAATACCATTTGAATATATTTATTTTTTAATTACCTCATTAAGAAACAAGCTTTATGATTATTCAATTTTAAAATCTAAAAAATTTTTAGATAAAAAAATAATTAGTGTTGGTAATGTTTCTTTAGGAGGAAGTGGAAAAACACCACTTATTATATTTTTACTAGAAGAATTAAAAAAGCAAAATAAAAGTGTAGCTGTTGTTACAAGAGGGTATAAATCAAAAATATGTAGTAATTTTCATATTGTTAATGATGGCGATGATTCAAGCTTAGTAGGTGATGAACCTTATATGATTTTTAAAAATATGAAATGTCCTGTTGTAATTTCTCCTAAAAGAGAGGTAGGGGTAGAAGCTTTAAAAAATGAAGCTGATATTATTTTGTTAGATGACGCAATGCAACATAGAAGAATTGCAAGGGATGTAAATATTTTATCAATTGATGTTGGAACGAAAAAATCTGTTGAGCAATTTTTATCAAATAGATTACTTCCAGTAGGATTTTTAAGAGAAAGTACTGTGCAAGCATTAAAAAGAACAGATTTGATAGTATTAAATTATAGAAGTGGATACTCTCCTAAACGATGTGAAGTTGAGATTTTAAAAAAATTTTTACCTAAAAATATTCCCGTATATGAAGCTTTTATAGATAAAGTAGAAATACTAAATTGCGATTATAAAATTATTGATGTAAGAAAGAATATTGTTGTTTTTTGTGCCATATCAAAGCCAGAAAGTTTTTTTAATACATTAAAAAATGAAGGTTTTAACATTTTAAAGATTTATAAATTTTTAGACCATAAAAAAATATCTTTTAAAGATTTAGAAAAAATTTTTAAATATGCAAATGAAAATAATTGTGATGTCATTTGTACGGAAAAAGATTTTGTTAAGTTAGATGATGTATGGAAAAAGCAATGCTATTTTGCTAAAATAAATGTGGGCGTTTTACAAAAAGATGATTTTTTAAAATATATATTTTCAAAAATGGAGATGAAATAAATGGGGAAAAAAATTCTTATTGGACTTTGTGTTATATTTTTAATTTTTGCTGGAATTTCTTATTACTCTTATAGAAAGGTTACAAATTATGTTATAGATCTTGCTTCCAGTGCACCTGTTGAAATAAAAAAAATAGCCATTTCTGAAGAGGAATTTTTAAACAAAAGACGTTCTTTAAGTACTTTTTTAGATGAATTAAAATCTGGAGTATGTAAAGGAGAATATTCTCTTACAGGGGAAGAAGTAAATGCTTTGATTAAGGATGTTGATGATAAGATTTTTACAAAGTGGATATATGGAAATATAAAAGATTCTAAAATTGATGTATCTTTTTCTATTCCTTTGATTAGTTTGTTGGATACGAAAATTTTTAAAGATAAATTTTTAAATGGAATTTTAAATTTTGAAATGCGTTTTGATTCAAAAAATCCTAATTTCTTAGAAGTAAAAGTAAATAATGTCGATTTTAACTCAAAGCAAATTCCTTTTTTAAAAGATTGGCAAAAGATAGAATTAAAAAATAATATGAAAAAAAGTTTTGAGAGTGTAGAAAATATAATACTTGAAGGTGATAAATTAATCGTCAAATGTAAGGAAAATCCAAATAAATAAATATTTATTTAACAATAAAATATAATTTTTAAATAGCATAGGAGAAAGTATGAAGAGGTTTAAGTTTTATTTATGTTTTTTTATTGTTCTTTTATGCACGGTACATTTTGTAAGTGCAAAAGAAAATATTATTTTAAATGTGTCATATGATCCGACACGTGAGTTTTATCAAGAATTTAATAAAGAGTTTATTAAATATTATCAAAAAGAGAATGGGAGTAAGGAAGAATTGCAGATTAGGCAGTCTCATGCAGGTTCTGGAAAACAAGCACGTGCTGTTATTGATGGTTTAGAAGCTGATGTTGTTACATTAGCTTTGGCACTTGATATTGATGAAATAGCAAAAAGATCTAAAATTATTCCGTTAGATTGGCAACAAAGGCTTCCTCAAAATAGTGCTCCATATACATCAACGATTGTCTTTTTAGTTAGAAAAGGAAATCCTAAAAAAATTACCGATTGGGATAGCCTTATAAAAGATGGTGTGCAAGTTATAACTCCTAATCCTAAGACTTCAGGAGGAGCTAGGTGGAATTATTTAGCGGCTTGGGGTTATGCAATGAAACACAATGATAATTCAGAAGAAAAAACAAGGGAGTTTGTAAAAAAACTTTTTAAAAATGTTCCAGTATTAGATACAGGAGCTAGAGGGTCAACAATCACATTTGTTCAAAGAGGAATTGGTGATGTGCTTGTTACGTGGGAAAACGAGGCATTTTTAGCTATGAAAGAGTTAGGATCTGGGGAGTTTGAAATTGTAACTCCGTCTATAAGTATTTTAGCAGAACCTACAGTTTCATTAGTGGATAAAAATGTAGAAAAACATGGAACAAAAAAAATTGCAGAAAGTTATTTAAAATTTTTATATAGTGAAACAGGACAAGATTTAGCAGGAAAATGGTATTATCGTCCACGCTTAGAATCAATGCAAAAAAAATATCAATCTCGTTTCCCTAAACTAAATTTATTGACTATTGATGATAAAATGTTTGGTGGATGGGCAAAAGCTCAGGAAAAACATTTTAATGAAGGTGGAATATTTGATAAGTTTTATGAATAGATGAAAAAAATGATATGCTAAAAAAGTAAGTAGTAAATTTTTTTGTTTTTATTCTTCTATAGGAGAAAACTTTTATATGGAAAAAAAAATAAAAATTGGAATTTTTACTACTTCTACTCTTATTGGTGGAAATAAATACAAAAGATATTTGTTCTTAAAACAAAACAGTTTTGAAAAATATGAGTATCCTCTTTACTGATTAGTCATAAAAAAGGCTTTCTTTTTGCAAAATAAAAAAATAAAAAAACATAATACGCTTCCAGGTTTTGGAATAACAATGGGATTTACTCTGCTTTATATTAGTTTTTTTATTTTGCTTCCTCTTTTAATGCTTATCATAAAGGCTTCTGATTTAACGTTTTTAAAATTTTGGGAAATTATTTCATCTCCTCGTGCAGTTGCTTCATATAAATTAAGTTTTGGTGCTTCATTTGTTGCAGGAATCGTAAATTCTTTTTTTGGCTTTATAGTTGCTTGGGTTTTAGTAAGATATAAATTTTTTGGAAAAAAGTTTATTGATGCACTTGTAGACCTTCCGTTTGCATTGCCGACAGCTGTGGCGGGAATAACTTTAACTAGCTTATATGCGGTGCCTGTAGTAAAAGATACTGCCACTTGGTATAGTGGATATTTAGGGATATTACTTAGCAAGATTGGAGTAAAAGTTGCCTTTACAGAACTTGGTGTGGTTTTTGCTCTTATTTTTATTAGTTTACCTTTTGTCGTAAGAACTTTGCAACCAGTGTTAGAGGATTTAGAGCCAGAACTTGAACAAGCAGCTGCTTGTATGGGAGCAAATAGAGTTATCATTTTTTTTAAAATCATTTTGCCTAATTTATGGCCTGCAATTTTTACAGGATTTTCATTAGCATTTGCTAGAGCGTTAGGAGAATATGGATCGGTTGTTTTTATATCTGGAAATATGCCAATGAAAACCGAAATCGTTCCACTTTTGATTATGACAAGATTAGAACAATATGATTATCTTGGGGCGACATCTTACGCTATTGTGATGCTGTGTGTCTCATTTACACTAATGCTTTGTGTGAACTTTATAAGTTTTTTTACAAGTAAACGTTTTGGAAAATAATAGGATTTTTATAAAGTGATAAAAAGAAATTACAACATAATAGAAGAAAAAAATGTTCCCTTTACGGTTAAGATGGGGCGTTATCTTTTAATTTCTATTGCATTAATTTTTCTTTTTATTTTTTTACTAATCCCTCTTTGGGCGGTTTTTGCAGGAGCTTTTGAAAAAGGAATTGGAGTTTATTTTGCATCTATAAAGGATGCTGATGCATTGGCTTCTATAAAATTAACACTTTTGGTCGCTTTGGTGGCAGTTCCAATAAATTTAATTTTTGGTCTTGTTGCATCGTGGCTTATAACAAGATTTAAATTTTGTGGAAAACAATTGTTGTTAACAATTATAGAAATTCCTTTAGCTGTGTCTCCTGTTATTGCAGGAATGATGCTTATTTTACTATATGGTTCTCATGGCTTTCTCTCTTCAATTTTAGAGTATTTTAATTTAAAAATAGTTTTTGCATTTCCAGGAATATTACTTGCTACAATTTTTGTTACACTGCCTTATGTAGCAAGAGAACTTATTCCTCTTATGCAGGAGCAAGGATTCCACGAGGAAGAGGCTGCGTTGACAATGGGGGCAGGTGGATTAAGAACTTTTTTATCGATTACATTGCCTAATATTAAATGGGGGCTTTTATATGGTTTAATTTTATGTAATGCACGAGCTATGGGA
>CAZHFA010000090.1:0-6190 GCA_964531865.1 uncultured Bdellovibrionales bacterium | reverse complement strand
CATCTTTTTTATATGAACAAGCTGGACGTGTTAAGTTACTTTTTGTCATTATATTTTTTAGTTCATGTAGCACAGCTTGTAATGCTTGATTTTTAGACTTTATAGCAACAAGCTTTAACGACAAATCTGCTGATTTTACAAAATCGGCATTATTACATGCTAATGATAATTCCGATTTCATTTTTTCCATATCAGTATTTAGCGATATTTGTTCTACTTGAAATCTTTCTATCAATGCAAAAACCCTAGAAATTAAATCTTTTTGATTATAAAAATTATCTAAAAGCGTGCACAACTCTCTTACTAACTCTAAATTTACATTTTTCCATTCAAATATTTGTAAATCAGAATAATTTAATTTATCTTGGCTACGTTCCATTTCTGTATACAACCTTACAGCTTGCCTACTTTTTTGCAAAAGTGCTACTAATCTAGTTTTAAAAGTTCCAGCTTCCATCAATAAATACACTACTTTTTAGAAAAAAAATGATTAAAAAACGTTTTTATTATAATCAATAAAATTTGAAAAACAAGAAATATTGAGAATAAAACGGATTGCGACTAAACGCAGTATATTGTATATAATGTTTAAAGTAAAATTTAAAAAAGAAAAAAATATGGAAAAAGATTTAGTTATCATTGGAGCTGGCCCCGGAGGATATACAGGAGCCATTGAAGCCTCAAAATTAGGACGTAAAGTCACACTTGTTGAAAAAGAAAATCTTGGCGGAACATGCTTAAATTTTGGATGCATGCCAACAAAATCTTTGCTTCATGTCGCACATCAAATAAAAGCAATAAATGAATTAAAAAAAAATAACATTGCAATGTTTGGTGATGTTGCAATTAATTATGAAAATATTATCAATATTTCTAGAGAACATGTAAAAAAATTAGAGGAAGGTGTTAATTTTTTAATGAAAAAATATAACATCGAAATTATAAAAGGCACAGCTAGTTTTTTAAGCGACAAAAAAATAACTGTATCATCTTTAGAACTAGATGCTTTAGAAGAAATAACTGCTAATGATTTTATAATTGCAACAGGAAGTCTTCCAAAAAATCTACCAAATATTCCTGTAAATGGTATCAATGTCCACAACTCTAGAACTTTCTTATTAAATAAAAAATTTCCAAAAAATATTTTAATCATTGGCTCTGGAGCTATTGGGCTTGAGTTTGCCTCTTTTTTAAACGCCATTGGAGCTCAAGTTACTATTGTGGAATATATGGATAGAATTATGCCTCAAGCAGATTCAACGATATCTAATACATTAAAAAGAGTACTAGAAGAAAAAGGAATAAAGATATATACATCTTCTCAAATTATTAATTTTAGTTCTGATAATAAAATTTTAGCAGAAATAAAAAACAAGAAAGAAGAAGTAATAACTTTTGAAGGAGATTCTTGTTTAATCGCAATTGGAGTAATACCAAACATCGATAATTTAAATCTAAAAAATACAACTATAAAAACAAATGAAAAAAACTTTATTGAGGTAAATGAAAAAATGGAAACGACAGCACCTCATCATTTTGCCATAGGAGATGTCATCGGAATGCCAACTCTTGCACATGTTGCAACTTGTGAAGCAAGAATTTTAGTAAATCATATTTGTAATATTGAGAGTAGATTATCAAAGAAGAACATTCCTCTTTGTTCATATACCATTCCGCAAGTAGCGTCAGTTGGAATAACAGAAGATGAAGCAAAACAAAAAAATATTTCTTATAAAAGTGTTCGTATGCCTTTTTTAGCAAATGGTAAAGCTTTAGTTTCTGAAGGATCCCAAGGACTAATAAAACTTATTTTTTCTCCTGAATCTAAGAAAATACTTGGATGTCATATTCTACAAGAAAATGCTACAGAACTTTTGCCTGAAATCGTATTAGCAATGAACAATGAACTTACAGTAAATGATATAAAAGAATCTATACATGCACACCCGACATTAGCAGAAATAATTTCTGATGTTTGTGCATTGGCTAATTAATTATATTTAATTTATGCATAAAAATGTCTGTAAAGTTTTTTTTTCAATAAGTCGACATATCTTTATATGAACAAAGATAAAGCAATGAATCTAACAGCACCAATTGTAATTATAGAAGATGATGACTGATTTAACAACATCTATTATTCATTCAATGAAACTGGAGCCTATCGTTTCTTTTTGTTCTTCAAAACGAGCACTAGAATATATTTTAAGTAATGATGTATCCATGATAATCTCAGATTGGAATATGCCTGAATTAAGCGGAATCGAACTACTAGAACAATTAAGAAACACGGATAAAGATAAAACAACCCCATTTTTAATGCTTACAGCAGAAGCTGAACTTGAAAACATACAAAAAGCTATTCAACTAGGCGTGACCGATTATATTACCAAACCTTTTACTTGCCAAGTTTTAACAAAAAAAATTACTGCAATAATAAATCGATCAAATGACTAAAAGCACACAAGACTTCATATAAAACCTTTCTTACAGTCTCTAGTAAATATTTCCCTTAGTTAAAATTTCAACACCGTCTTCTGTAACCAAAACTGTTTCTTCCCACTGTGCAGATAGTTTTCTGTCACGGGTTCTAACTGTCCAACCATCTAATTGCGAACATGTCGTTTTATAAGTTCCTTCATTTATCATAGGCTCAACAGTAAACGTCATCCCAGGTTTTATCATAGGACCTACTCCCTTACAAGAAATATGTACAACTTGTGGAAGCTCGTGAAACACACTACCAATTCCATGTCCCGTATAATCTCTTACAATTCCATAATCCTTTCTTAAACTTTTTATATAACATGAAATTGCATAACCAATATCTCCAATATAATTTCCAGGTCTAACCTCTTGAATACCAATATCCATAGCCATTTTTGCTGTCTCTACTAAATTAACTGCCTTTAAAGAGCAAGCATGTTTTCCACCGACATAGTACATACGACTTGCATCTCCATAATAACCATTTAATATCGATGTAACATCAATATTTATAATATCGCCTTCTTTTAATATTTCTTCATTACTTGGAATGCCATGACAAACTACATCATTTACAGAAGTACAAACAGATTTTGGAAACCCTTTATAATTAAGTGGTGCTGGTACGGCACCCAAATCTAAAGTAAGATTATGGACAAATGTATTTATTACTTCTGTTGAAATTCCAGGCTTAATAATATCATGAACATCATCTAATATCTTTGCTGTAACTTTTCCTACAGCACGCATTTTTTCAATTTCTTCTGGTGTCTTTATCGAAACAGATTCCAATTAAAATTCCTCCAACTAAATAATTTATAACTATAAATACTAAAAAACTCTAACTGCTATGTTATTCTCATTTGCCAATCTTTGAAAGAGTACAGGATCAATAATAACCGTTTTTTCAGCCTCTATTGCAAGAGCCGTTAATTTTGCTTTCTTCATATTTTTTATAGTATCAGGGCCAACAGTTGGTAAATCTATTCTTAAATCTTGTTGCGGTTTTACTAATTTAATAAGAACACCCTTTTCAGATTTTGCACTTTTTTGAATTAACTCTCCAGCTCTTAAAATCATACTATCTGTTCCCTCTACGGCTTCAACAGCGATAACAAGCCCATCTGCAACGACAATACTTTGGCCAATATCAAAAGAGCCTATACTTTTTACAACATTCCAACCAAACTTCATATCTGAAAATTCCTGCTCAGAAAAATCTCTTTTTGTAAGAAGTCCTATTTTTGCTACACTTTCAGAAAGTAAAACAGTGGGAGAAATAACTTCAACGCCACTTTCCTCTAATTCTTTTGAAATAAAACGAAATAACACATCATCTCTTATAGTTTTTGATTTTGCTAAAATACAAAGCCCCTTAAAGTCTATTTTAAGATTTCCAAAAAGTTTTATTCGCTTAACTCCTCCTGCAAATGCTACTTGTTTTATTTTTTCTTTTTTTAAAATTTTAAAAAATTTTCCAGCCTCACCAATTTTCAATTGATACCACTTTGAGGCAATTGACTTTAAATCATCTGATGCTTCATCTTTTATGGCTATAACGATAACTTGCACACCCTGTTTATTCGCATTTTTCACAAACTCTACAGGAAAACTTCCGTTTCCAGCAAGAAGGGCTATTTTGGAATCTAAAGCGTCACTATGCATTTCTAACCATTATATTTTAAACGTAACTATGACTGCTCAACGTCTTCTGAACTATTGATATTCTTACGCGACAATGTAAAACCGCGAATAGAATCTTCAGATAAAAATTTTAAAAATATACGTCCCAACTCAAAATCATATTCAGGGTCTATTTTTAAACATTCTACTCTATCTTTAAAATGCCCCTCACCTAAAAAAACTTTTCTGTATAATTTACGAATTTTTGATACTTGTTCTTTTTCAATTTTGGCTCTTAAAAGCCCTACTTGATTTATTCCAACAAGCCCTGCTCTATCTCCTTGTGCATAACAAAATGGTGCGATATCACGAGTGACCATAGCTCCACCGCCGATAAAAGAGCGTTCACCAAGTCTTGTAAATTGATGTATTGCACTTAAACCACCTACTATAACATTACTAGCAACTGTTACATGCCCTGCCAATGTCGCACAATTTGCAAACACGTTATTATTTCCAATAACAACGTCATGAGCTACATGCATATAAGCCATCAACAAATTATGATCACCAATTTGTGTTTTCATAAGCCCACCTTGAGTTCCCTTATGAATAGTTACACATTCTCTAATCTTATTACCATTTCCTATAATTACCTCTGAATCTTCTCCGGCAAACTTTAAATCTTGTGGATTAGCCCCAACTGATGCAAACTGATAAATCTCATTAGAATCACCAATTGTCGTCCTACCATCAATCACAACATTTGAATATATTTTATTATTCTTTCCAATCTTTACATTTGGACCAATAACAGAAAAAGGACCAATCTCAGTACCATCTCCAATCTGAGCTCCCTCTGCCACAACCGCTAATTTATGAATATTTCCCATTTTTACTTCTCCGCTGCTACAATAACACCTTCAGCCACCACACTGTCATCAACAGTAGCAGTAGCTTGCATTTTCCACAAGAAACTTTTTTTTGATAAAAGTTTCATTTGAATATATAAAACATCCCCAGGATGAACTTGTTTTCTCCATTTAAAATTTTCTGTTCCAACAAGATAAAATGTTTTAGATAAGTCAACACCTTCTCTTGTTCTTGCCAAAAAAGCACCTGCCTGTGCCATTGCTTCAAGAATTAATACTCCAGGCATTAGTGGATAATCAGGAAAATGGCCTTGGAAAAACCATTCATTATATGTCACATTTTTAACAGCAACAATCTTTCCACCATCTTCTATTTCAATAACTTTATCTATCAATAAAAAAGGAAACCTATGAGGTAATATTTTTTTTATATCATCAATATTGTATAAAGGTTTTTTAAAATTTTCACAATTCATAAAAGACAAACTCCATTAACTTCTACTCGAACAAATCTATCACGTCATCTGTGATATCATAATCATCATTTGCATAAACAACAAATGCATCTCCCTTTTGCAAAACTAAAGAATACCCATTTTTTTTCGATAAATCCTGAACTATCTTTTGAATTTTTGAAAGCATACTTTTAAAAAGTGCATTTTTTTTAGTAGCATACATTTCTTTTTTATCATTGAATTCAAGCATCAAATCTCTTTCTTCTTTTTGGACCTCTCTTTGCTTTGTCTCTAAAGCTGAAGATGATAATAATGGAGCTTTTTGCAACAGATCAGAGCGTTTCTTATCTATACTCTTTTTTTTATTCTCTAAAATTTTATAATCAGCTTCCATTTCTTTCTTTAAATTTTCGACAGCTCTTTTAGATGTTTTTGATTCAGATAAAACTTTATTAAAATCTACAAAGTAAATTTTATTATCATTAGCAAAAACAGTCACAGAATGAAATGAACACACAATTAACATAAATAAAATAAATTTTTTCATAAATAAAAAATCCTAGAATTATAAAACCTTTTATAGTTTATACTTTTCTTAGAAATTTTCAATTTTTAGCAGTTTAATTTATTTAAAGTTATTTTTTTATCAAAGAAAAATGGGACATCCAAAAATTATTTTTTAGAAATGTTTTGTTAAGTTTTTAGGTGACGATCCTGTATAAAAAATCAAGGAATTTTGGAGGGCTTCGATTT
>CAZHFA010000089.1:0-6199 GCA_964531865.1 uncultured Bdellovibrionales bacterium | reverse complement strand
TTAGAAAATGATTATGAATCCCTGTGTCATATAAACTTTGATGATTTGAAACAAGAATAATAGGCCTGTCTGATGGTAAATTTTTAGCTATTTCAGTATTTTTTAAATAATATTTTGTGTTTGAAAATAATTTTAACAAGACTAAAACTGCCTCTGATTCCCATCTAAAAATGGTATGTACATATTTTTTCCCGAAAATTTGCACAATTTTTGCTATGATATCTGCTGTCACCAAAGAGGTAAGAAAAAATATCAGTTGCAATGGAGTAGTTAAAACCCCTAACCAATATTCTGTTTTTGTTATATATGGTTTTGAAATGATTTTTTTCATATTTTATATTTTATAATAATAATCTTAAAAATCCAATACACTAATTTTATTGCATTTTTTTTATTTTTTTTTAAAATGTAAAAAATTTGTAAAAAAAGTGCAACGCTTTTGTAACAATAGCATCTTATAGATGTAACAAGATGATGATAGCAAAACAAAATAAAATTTTATAGGAGGATATATGATGAATGAGTTAGAGTTAGAAGTGTTTGAAAAAGCAGAAATAACATGCCACGATGTTGAAAATTTGTATGGTGATTATATAGAGGGAGAGCTTTTACAAAGTTTAACCGAAAGACTTCGTGATCACATATGTGAATGTCCAAAATGCCAAGAGTTTGCAATATTATACAATCAAGTAATGGATATTGCTTCACAAATAAAAGATACGATTACGCTTTCAGATGATGTGAAGAATAGACTTCATGAAAGATTAAACAACGAACTTGGTCTAAGTTTGCCAGTTTCTTTGATTAATAAAGATAAAAACTAAAAAAATTTGAAATTTATAAGAAAAATGATAGACTTTTTCCTTCGGTAGAGGAGAAATTTCAGTGTTTTAAAAAAAAGAAAGGAACAGATGATGTTTCTTATAAATGAGAATGGGAAAAAGGTTTTTAAAGATGATGCAGGAGAACACGAGCTCTTGCAAATGCAATTTGAAGATGGAAAAATTATCGATATTGTATTATTAAATCGGACTAATCATCCAGTTAATTTTACCACAATTGATGGAGTAGATATACAATTTAGAAATGAGGATAGGTGTATTAGATTAAAATACACCAATAAAAGAATTGGAACTTTGGAAAATATTCCAATAGTTGTAGAACAATATTATCAAAATAATAATATTGTAAAAAAATCTGATTGTTTATACGATGAAAAAAGGAGTATTTGGAATCCTAAGCAACAAGAAAGGATTTTTTACCTAGTTTCACGGGTGGTTTTCGATTCATCCGAAAGGATTGATGTTTGTTGTCCATGTTTTAATGGAAAAATCGGACAACAAAAAGTCTGGTCAAAGGGATTGGTCTTTAAAAAGTCCTCTTTAGAATGGATTGAATCTTGGAAGGAAATTGAATTTTCTTCAATAAAAAAGAAATTTATGGTTTTTTTATGAATTTTTTCATCAAAGGGCAAAAATTTTGCCTTTTGATAATTTTCCTCTACATTTTTTTCTTAGCAACTACTATATACCTTTTGGGGGCGTGATATCCTTCAATTGTTAAAGAATTATTATGGGGATCTAAAAAATCTTCTAAACTTTCAAAAATTGCATCCTTTGTCTTTCTTTGTTCTTCATTTGTTGTAATACATAATTTACTTTCGCTTAATACGATAAAATTATTTATTTCAAGCCATCTTTTTAAGCAGGAAGGAGTAGGTAAAAACCAAACATTTCTCATTTTTGAATAAGTTTTAGGGCATAATGCAATAGATCTTTCATCATCAAAAATAATAGTTTCTAAGATTAAAATTCCATTTTTGTCTAATGCTTTCCAGCATTCATTTATCATTAAAAGGGGATTTCTTTGATGGTAAATTACACCTAAACAAAAAATAACATCAAAAAAATTATTAAATACAGATAAATTCTCGGCTTTTATTGGCTCATGTAAAACATTTTCTATTCGTAAAAATTTTTGAAGAAATTTAAATTGAAGATAATTTTTAGGCATAGGATCAAAATTTATAATAAGTTTAGGGTTTAATTTTGATAGCCTAAAACTAAAATACCCATTATTTCCCCCGATATCAGCAATAATTTTATCTTTTAAGTTGGGAATAAAACTTTTCAATCTATTAAATTTTAAATAAGAATTCCATTCGCTTTCAATACTATATCCACAAACATTATATGGACCTATTCTCCATGGAGATAAAAGTGAAATAATTTTTTCTAATTTTTTATATTCTATTTTTTTTAAAGAAGAATTTGTGTTTATGCTAATAACATCATTTGATAAATTATACTCAACATCATAGTCTAAAATTTTTATTAAATATTTTTTTATATCCTTATAGTTAGGAACATTTAAAAGTTTGTGTTTAAAATTACTTCTTTCTTTTTTTAAAATTTTAAAATTTATTTTGTCTTTATAACTTAACAACGTATCAATCATTATTTTATTTTCTTAAAGTCATTTCTTTTATTTCAGTCGTCGTTTTTCCTGTAAAATCTATTGTGGTTTCTGTAACGATTACTTTATTTTCTTGTATATCAGTAATAATTCCTCCTTTAATTCCAATCTTTGCGCCTTTTGTTGCAAAAAAACCTTTTCCAGAAATATCTTCAATAATGGCTTTTTGCTCTGTTCCATCAGAAATAATAGCAGTTAATTTTAATTGGGAAATATCATATTGCTCTAAAGGCGTATTTCCTTTTTTTATATTGTCGCTTTTATTTGCATCAAATTTTACAAAAGGATCTCTTTTTCCTCTTGAATCATATTTAAATTTTTCATCAGTGTTATTTAAAGAATTAACTAATTCTTTTTCTTCTTCTTTAGATAATTTTATTTTTTCATTTTTATTTATATTTAAATTTTCTATTATTGAAATATCCTCATTATCCCCTTCAATAATTGGTTTGTTATTTTCAACTCTGAAATTATATGTCTTTTTTGTTTCAGGATTTATTGGAATTTTTACTAAAAATTTTGGAACAAGAAGCGAAAGGGAAGATGGCATCTTTCCACCATGTGCAGTTGCGTATGCATTTAAAGCAAGTTTTATTGTAAGAATATCTTTTTTTATCGGATCTTTTATCTTTGATGTTTGATTAGAAATTACCTGTTTTATGTCCTGTCTTATTTCTTCTTTTTTTGAAGAAAATAGATACAGACCTTCAAGGCAAGTTAAAATAATTAAAATAGTTAAAAATTTTTGTAGTTTTTTATTCATAATATAAAGACAAAATAAAACACGTAATACTTTCTTAATACTATATGATTTTGAAGATTTTTAAAAGATATAGGAATTTTTACATTTTTAATTGGATAATTTTATACTATTTTTTTCTAACGCATTTATTGCTTTCTTGTTATCTTTAACTTTAAAAATCATTGTAGCCATATTATCTTTTTTATCTAATACGCTATACATATATTCAACATTTATTTTTGCATCATTAAATATATGTAAAATATTTGAAAGCTCTCCTGACTTATCACGAATTTGTACAGAAACGACATCTGTTTCACTACAAGCAATATTTTTATCTTTTAGAGCAAAAACTGCTTTTTCACAATCATCTACAATCATTCTTACGATTCCAAAATCCTTTGTTTCTGCAATTGTGATTGCTCTAATGTTTATATTATTATCTTTTAAAATGTCAGTTATGTTTAATAATGTTCCTTTTTTGTTTTCTAAAAAAATTGATAGTTGTTTCATTTTTTTAATCTCCTAAATCTAGATTCTTCTTTTGTCTATAACGCGTATGGCTTTTCCTTCACTTCGTTTAATTGTTTTAGGTGGAACAAGACGAAGTTTGGGAGTAATTGTGATAACTGGTACCATCTCTCTTATAATTTGTTCTTTTAATTTTTCAATTTCTGCAACACTGTCTGAGAAGGTTTTATCATCTAACTCAATAATGATTTCTAATGAGTCTTGATAGTTTGCACCTCTATCGACAATGATTTGATAATTTGGAGTTATTCCTTTTTTTATGTTTAGTAATACATGTTCAATTTGAGATGGAAATAAATTTATTCCACGAACTACTAACATATCATCAATTCTTCCACTAATTTTACTAATACGTGGAAGAGTCCTTCCACAAGTACATTTTTCATAAGAAATAGAAACAAGATCTCTAGTCTTATAACGAATAAGAGGCATTCCTTGTTTAGTTAATGTTGTGATAACTAATTCTCCTTTTTGAGTAGGGTTAGTTACTGCTAGTTGGGTTTTAGGATCTATTATTTCTGGGTAAAACACATCAGCCCAGATATGAAGTCCATTTCTTTTTTCACACTCTATTGCGACCCCAGGCCCAATGATTTCTGACATTCCGTAAATATCATGAGCCTTTATTCCAAGACGTCTTTCAACTTCTTTTCTCATGTTTTCACTCCAAGGTTCTGCACCAAAAATTCCTGTCTTCCAAGAAATACTTTTGGGATTCATACCTTCATTTTCTGCTTCTTCAGCAAGGTATAATGCATATGAAGGAGTGCAAGCAAGTACTGTTGATTTTAAAGCTTTCATTAAAAAAATTTGTCTTTTTGTTTGACCAGAAGACATCGGAAGGACTGTTGCTCCCAATTTTAAAGCTCCATAATGTGCACCAAAACCACCTGTAAATAAACCATATCCATAAGCAATTTGTATAATATCGTTTTTTGTAACTCCAGCACATGATAAACAACGAGCCATAACTTCTGACCAAAGATGTAAATCTTTTTTTGTATATGAAACCAATGTTGGCGTACCTGTTGTACCACTTGAAACGTGAATTTCCGATATATTAGATATAGATGAAGAAAAAAGTCCAAAAGGGAAAGCCTCACGTAAATCATCTTTTGTTGTAAAAGGTAATTTTTCAATATCTTCTAATTTTTTTACATCATTAATATTTATTCCAAAATCATCAAACTTTTTTTTGTAAAATGTAGAGTTAGAATAAACATATTTTAAAATTTTTTTTAATCTTGAAAGCTGAAGATCTCTTAATTTTTCTATGGGCATTGTTTCTGCATTAAGGTTATATATCATCTTATTTTACGTCCTTCATAAAAATCAGTTTTGTTTTTTTCTAGCATATTTGTTCCTTTTTTGATAGAAATTTTTTCTAGCGTGTCTTCAAAAAATTTAATATCAATTGGAAGCATGTTAGATACTACACCTCCTAATTTTATATTGTTTGAATCAAAAACTAATAAACCATTTGCATCTTTTATCTTTGTCTTTATATCTTCTTCATTTGGATAATTTGAAAAATTTTTTATAGTTTCTGTTCCTACTATTAATTTTGTATCGTTATTTAAATAATCTAGATATCTAAATATCTCTAATAACTCTAAACTAATAATAATACTTGCACTATGTTTTGGAATAATTGGGGAAAAAATTTCAGAGTTAGATATCCTTAAATGAGACACCACAGCTCCACCTCTTTGCGACATTCCATGAATTTCACTTTGTTTTATAAAATATCCTGCATTTAAAGCGACATTAGATAAAAAGGATGATAAAAAAATAACGCCTTGTCCTCCAACACCACATAAAATAATATTTGTTTCCATTTTATTACCTTTGTTTGTTCTTTATAGCTTTTCTTAAAGTTTCAATACATTCTTGCTTTGAAATAATGACAGATACACCAAAATATTTTAACTCAGTTTCTAAAATTTTTATGTTTTCCTCTCTTTTTGATGGAATAGGGGATATTAAACAAATATGTTCTTTTGCTACTCCAATTCCAATTGCAATTTTTTGTATTCGCTTACTTGGAAGTATTTGAGGCTGTCCTCCAGTCATTGCAGTTGTAGAGTTATCTAAAATAATAACAACGATATTTGAATTACTAGCCACAGCATCAATTAATCCTGTTAAACCAGAGTGAAAAAATGTACTGTCCCCAATTACTGCAATTGCTTTTTTTCCACTATCTGAAACTCCTTTTGCCATAGAGATGGAAGCCCCCATATCAACTAATGTAATTGGTAAGGAAAATGGCGGTAAGGAACCAAGGGAATAACAACCAATATCAGAATTTATTATAACATCAGGATTCTTTAACAACACCTCTTTGATTATTGTAAAACTTTCTCTATGTGGACATCCCTTACAAAGCTGTGGGGGACGTGTTGGAAGACTATCTAATGGCAATAATTTTGATGGTGAAAAATTATCATT
>CAZHFA010000088.1:0-6232 GCA_964531865.1 uncultured Bdellovibrionales bacterium | reverse complement strand
TCTGCTACTTATATAAAAAATAAGCAAAAGGGAAAACTAAAAAAATTTTTCCCTTTTGCTTAGTAAAAGCACATAAAAACCTTTTATTTACGGTTTGAGGTTAAATTATTATGGAGGTTTTACCACCACTCATGACAATCATCCCCCTTCACACATACGCTAGCAACTTGAAACCCATTATTAATGGTATCAAGCATTTCCTCGTGATGATTAAGGAACTCATCCTCAAACATACTAAGCACTTTCGGTTCATCATTCATAATGATTCTCCTTATGAAAAACCTTCTCAATCTAAGATTATCCCTTAACAATTAAGAGATAACATCCAAAAACTTTCTAGAGTACAGCACTGATAAAAATTTTCTGTTATTGTCATTTGCAACATCTTCAATATTAAGTGAAGTAGCTGTACTTAGCAATTTAGAAATAAACTCAAAGCCAACTCCACCTACAAGCATATACCTCTCTCCACTTAGATTGGTAAAAAGTGAATAAAAAAATAGTCTTATAAATAAAGAATTTCCACTATGCAGGCACAGCGTTATTTATACACAGACATTAAAGGTTTAAGAACAAAGGTATACATTAAAGTTTACTAGCAATAAATAATGCATAAATTAAATTCATAATGCTAAATAAATTTTAAATCGCTTTAGCGTTTCTCTTTATTTGGCATTATGAATTATAATATTAACAATATAACCTCGCATGAAGTCTATTTGTCCTTCCAGTATTTTTAAGATTTAATAACATTAAAAATTTTGCTTGCAATTTTAACACATTCCTTGCAAGAAGTTGTATTGGCTTTTCGAATTTCCCTACATTTTATTGAACCAACTTTTGATTTAAATTCAGAAATTATTTTTTCATGTTGCTCTTTGGGAGTTTGAGAAAGAAGTGCATACAATGCTCCACAAAGCCCATCTGGAGATCTTCCCCCACCCCAAGCAGATGCAGTGTCAATATCAATTTTATTTAAGGAATTTTTTTCTTTCACAATGCACAAAACAGACTGAGCACAATTATAATTTTCTTCTCCATGAAAATAACGATCAACTAATTTTTCAATTTCTTCATCCCTTAACATTTTTCCCTTTCCCTTTATATAAAATTTCCATAAAAAATAAAAAGATTTTTCCTTTCTATCTATCAATTTCTCCAAGCACAATATCTAATGAACCAACTATTGCAACTAAATCTGCAAGCAAAATATCTTTACAAAGATGATTTAAAATACTTATATTACAAAATGACGGGCCTCTTACTTTCACCCTATATGGTTTTTCACTACCATCTGATTTAACAAAAAAACCAAGTTCTCCCTTTGGGTTTTCACAAGGCTGGTAATATTCTGCATCTTCAATTTTTAAAATTTTAGGAAGTTTAACAAGAAACTCGCCTTCTGGAAGATTACTTATCGCTTGCTCTATAATTTTTAAACTTTCCTCTATCTCTAATAACCTAACATAATACCTATCCCAACAATCCCCCACAGCTCCTTTAATCCCCTCCCCAACAGGAATATTAAAATCAAAATCATTGTAACTTAAATACGGAGCATCTTTTCTTAAATCAAACTTTACCCCACTTCCTCTAAGACATGGACCTGTTAATCCAAAAGATATAGCATCTTCCTTTTTTATTATTCCGACATTTGCGGTACGTTTGATAAAAATTAAATTTTTAGACACTAACGTATGATACTCTTTTAACGCCCTTCTCATTATTGGTATAAAATCTTTTATATCCTTTATGATTTCATAATCAAAATCTCTAACGACTCCTCCTAACCTTATATAATGATATAAAAGTCTATTTCCAGAAAGTTTTTCAAGAATTGAAATTATGTATTCTCTTTCTCTAAAAGCATACAAAAAAGGAGTATATGCTCCTAAATCTAACGTATATGAACCAAATGCAATTAAGTGTGATGCAATTCTATTTAACTCAGCTACAATTATTCGTAAATAACTTGCACGTTTTGAAACTTCAATCTTTGCTATTTTTTCCACCGCCAAACAATACGCAAGCTCATTATTTATTGAAGACAAATAATCTAATCTATCTGTATATGGCACAATTTGTTTGTATGATAAATTTTCTGCAACTTTTTCAAAACATCTATGTAAAAATCCAATCTGTGGCCACAACTCCTTTATAATTTCTCCATCACTTTTTACTACAATTCTTAATACTCCATGAGTCGATGGATGTTGCGGTCCAACATTTAATAATAACTCATCTGTATTTAAATTTTCTGTCATCTTTTTAACCTAAATTTTCATAAAATTTTTATTAAATCACTTAAAAGTTTACCACTAAGTCTTACTTCCCAATTCCATGATACGATTTTTCCATAACGTAATCTTTCCTTAACGGATACCCCTCCCAATCAAGAGGAAGAAGAATCCTTTTTAACTCCGGATGATTTTTAAACTCTATTCCCATAAGATCATACACTTCTCTTTCAAGCCAATTTGCTGTATTAAAATAAGGAGTCAATGAATCTATTAAAGGATTTTTTTTATCTAATTTTACTTTTAAGACAATTGTGTTTTTATTTTCCAATGACAAAAAATTATAAACAACTTCAAAATAATTTTCATAATCAACTGATGAAATTAATCTTAAAAAATTAAAGTTTTTCTCTTCTTTTAAAAATTTTACAACTTTTAATAAATCATCTTTTTGAATTATAATTTCCGCACCACACTTATCTTCAAAAGTATTTTCATATTCTACATTAAAATATTTTTTTAACTCTTCATACAAATTTACATTTTGCATAATTCTTTTAACCTTTCTTTTATCGGATGTTCATGAGAAATCTTTTCTTGTAATCTGAAAAGCCCTTCCAATAACGCTTCTGGTCTTGGTGGACACCCAGGAACATAAACATCCACTGGAATTATTTTGTCAATTCCATTTACGACATGATATCCATATTTGCTATACGGCCCTCCTCCTACAGTACAAGAACCAAGAGCCATCACATATTTTTTTTCTGGAATTTGTTCATATAATCGTTTAAGCCTAGGAGCCATTTTATATGTCAAGGTTCCAGCGACAATTAAAAGATCTGCTTGTCTTACGGAAGGACGAAATGCACCTGCACCAAATCTATCTATATCATATTTTGAAGCTCCTGTTGCCATCATTTCTATTGCACAACATGCAAGTCCAAAAGTGAGTGGCCATAAAGAAGAAGCCTTTGACCAATTGATTGCAGCTTCAAAAGGAACAATGACTGCACTTGCAGATAATCCCTCATTGTATAATGTTTTTAAATAGTATAAATATTTTTTATATTCAGAACCATCTGCCACGCTTGAACGTAATAATTTTTCAGCTCCAGCAAAATCTAAAGAATTTTGCAATCCTTCATTACTTTTTATCATTATTTTCTTCTCTTAATAAATTTTTATTTCTTATCCAATCTAAATTTCCAACACTCCACTCATATATAAACCCCACAATTAAAAATAAAAAAAATATTCCAATTATGGTTAAAATTACAAGCGGCTCCTCTCTTTTTATTTGATTCTTGTATATAAGAGCAATGGGAATTAAAACGGCAATTTCAATATCAAACAATATATAAACTAAAGCTACATTAAAAAAATGACTATTAATTTTTAATTTTGCGTCTCCTATCGTAGGCTCCCCACATTCAAAGAGTTCTAATTTTTCTTTGCTTTTCTTTTTTGAAGACACAAAAAAGTTTAAAATTAGTAAAGACAACAAGAAAAAAATGGATATAATTATAAATATAAAAACTGCACCAAAGCTTGATAGCATAAAAAAACCTCTTGGCGTTTAAAATAAACTTTATAACTTTTATTATACATATTTTTAACTATGAAAAAATACAAAATTATTTTTAAAATTCTTGCATTATTTACAATTACACTTTATGGGGTTGAAAATGTTTTTTCAGAAGAGATATTAACTTCAAAGGAAATAAAGGCACTTGGACATCAGCTTAGGACTGAACCACAATCAAAGCAAAAAGAAATTTTAGATAAACTTCAAAATTTAAAAGAAAAAGCGTCCCCTGCTACAAGTGAGATATTAGCCTCTATTCATGAGGAAAAAACAGGAAAAGAGGCTATAGATATTTTATTTTCCATTGGGACAGAGCCTGCAATTGCCGGACTTGCAAGACTTATATCGAACAAAAATGAGGAGCTTGGAATTTACATTTTAGACAAAATGGTTTTATTAAAATCAAAAGCTCAAGCTGTTGTTGAAGAAATTTTTTCAAACTATGAAAATAAAAAATTAAAAGAAAAAATAATTTTTGCACTAGGAGAAATAAAAGGCGATATTGCTTTTTACAAATTAAAAGAGCTATTAAAAAGCAATGAACAAGAAAAAATAAAAATTCTTGTTTTACAATCTTTTTTAAAGTTTGATGATGCAAAAAAAGAATTACCACTATTAAGAAAATTATTTAGAAAAAGCGTTCCATCTGATTTTGCAGATGCACTTTTAAAAGCTATAAATTCTTTTGAAAAATAAAATTTTTAATTAAATAAAAATTCTACGACATCACCATCTTGCATTATGTAATCTTTTCCTTCAGTCCTTAGGACTCCTGCCGTTCTGCAAGCTACTTCAGATTTGTACTTGATATAATCTTCATAACTTATAACTTGTGCTCGAATAAAACCTTTTTCAAAATCAGTATGGATAACACCTGCAGATTGAGGAGCTTTCCAACCTTTTTTTATTGTCCATGCACGAACTTCTTTTGGACCTGCTGTAAAAAAACTTTGAAGGCCAATTAAATCATAACTAGCCGAAACTAGCCTATCCAAAGCACTTTCTTTAACTCCATATTCTTTTAAGAGCTCCTCTACTTCATCATCTTCAAGCCCTACCATATCTTCTTCCATCTTTGCAGAAAAACTTATCGCTTTAAAATTTTTTTTCTGTGCATATTCTTTTACACTTTTTTGGTACTGATTCTCATTTGCTAATGCATCTTCATCTACATTCATAGCATAAATCACAGGTTTATCTGTAAGAAGAGATAATTGTTTTAAAAAAACACTAAACTCATCATCTCTATCTAAAAATGTAATTGCTAAATTTCCATTTTCTAAATGCTTATTTAACAAACTTAATTTATCAATAATTGGTAAAACTTTTTTATCAGCTTTTGCAAGTTTTAAAAGTCTTTCTAGTTGCTTTTCAATCGTTTGTAAATCTGAAAGCACTAACTCAGTTTCAATAACCTCTATATCTCTTATTGGATCAATAGAACCATCAACATGAATTATATTATCATCATCAAAACAACGAACTATATGTAAGATTGCCCCAGTTTCTCTAATATTTGCTAAAAATTTATTACCAAGTCCCTCACCTTTACTAGCACCTTTTACAAGTCCTGCAATATCAACAAAATCAACTGTTGCATAAATTGTTTTTAAAGGTTTTACAAAATCAGAAATAATATCTAATCTCTTATCCTTTACTGGGACTGATGCTTTATTTGGGTCAATTGTACAAAAAGGATAATTTGCACTTTCTGCATTTTGTGCTTTTGTTAATGCATTAAAAATTGTTGACTTTCCGACATTTGGAAGCCCTACAATACCAATACTTAATCCCATACCACAAACTCCTTAAGAAAAAACTACAACACTTCAAATGCTATCATATTTTCATCTAAAGCACCTATAAAAGTGCCGATTTTTTTTGTATGTTTATTAAAATAATCTATATCGACTGGGGATATAAAAAGTAATCTATTATAGTTATAATACCTAACTTCAATATTATTTTTTAGTACATGTTCATAAATATTAGGCGATAAAAAAATTATGACTTCTTTATTCTCTCGTTTTTTTATTTTTTGAGCGACAATTACCATTTCCTTTAAATTAGCCTTAGGTCTCCTTGTACTGTCAAGTTTTACATAGTTGTAATATTTATATGTGGAAAACTGAAAAATTTTATTATTTAAATAATATGGTAAGGATTCTAATGAAAGCGAAATCTCTCCCAAAAAAATAGCATTTTTATATTTAGAATTTTCTTTTATAAATTTTGCTATTTTTTTCCCAGCACTTTTTTCAAAAAAAATATCTCTACTAATAGCATCTATTCCCATATGAACATTATAAATCAATAAACACGGGAAAATAACATACAAATTTATCCAAAAAATTTTGGGTCTTGACTAGTTCTTTTTGGTTTTAAAGAAAATTTTTTGTAAGAAAGA
>CAZHFA010000087.1:0-6309 GCA_964531865.1 uncultured Bdellovibrionales bacterium | reverse complement strand
GTTGGAAATCCTTTTTATAAAAAAGGAGAGTGGTTCATTAAGGGATTAAAGGATGGTTATGATTTAGGGGATGCTTTCTTTAAAATTTTTTCTGCTAATGGATTGCCTATAAAAACAATACTTCTTGGAAATGACACTGTATTTGTTTTAAAAGCTTTAGAAAATGCAGATGCTGGAGTAGTTATTTCTTCGGGATCTAATGCTACTCAAATTGCAAAAGATAAAACCATTACAAATTCTGAAGCAGGGGAGCTTATCGTTATCCCCCCAAAATACCTTGCAAAAATCGATCCTTTACAAAAAAGATGTCCACTTCAGCTTTTAAGTTCTGGAAAATGGCAAAATATTTTTTTAAAAAATTATATTGTGGGAGCAAGCAAATATGGAATCAAGGATCTTGTAAAATTAGCAAACAGTGTAAGTGAAAATAATTTTTTATGTACAGAAGATATATCAAGAACATTAAAAGGAGATTTTCCTTATAAAGAAGAGTTTCCAGAAGCTGAAATTCCATTTAGGGAAATTTGTGATGCACTAATGGATAGGGGAGCTTTAGCTAGTGCTGTGTTGATTTATTCTTCTATTGTTAATGATTTTAAAAATGGTAAAAGAACTTTTAAAATAGCATTAGATAGTGCAATGGCAAGGCATGTGCCAAATTTTTTAGTAAAAATTAAAAAAAATTTAGAAGAAATTCTTTTAGAAGCACAGTTAGATATAAAATTACTTCATCCACAAGATGGTATACCAGTCCCAATTTTAGGGGCTTTTAATGCAATTAAAAAGTATTAACTTTGTATTATGAAAAACATCTAGCATAGATCTAAAAAGTAATTTATGATTTTTATATCTTCATGTGTAGTAATGTTTTTTTTATTTTTGCTAAGTAATTATTAAAAAGTAATAGAAAGGAAAATTTTTAGGTTATGCAAAAGAGTGATGTATTAAGGTTAGTCACCTCACAAGATTATTATGAAAATGAAGTTAGGTTAATTAACTCAAGTAGATTTTTGTCTCATTCTTTGCACAATTCAATTTGTTTAAAAAATAAATTAAATCCAGAAATAGCTTCGCATTTTATAGAAAAATATTCTACTATAGGGGATGTTGTCTTGGACCCATTTTGTGGTTTAGGAACTATCCCTTTGGAAGCCAATTTTAAAAAAAGAATTTCATATTCTTCTGATATAAATAAATTATTTATTAAAATTACTAAAGCTAAATCAAATCCGATTCCATTTTCTAAGTTAGTTTTTGTTTTACAATCGATAGATACAAAAAGATTAGTTAAGCTTGGAAATTATGAAAAATATTTTGCTCCATTTTTCGATATTGATACGTATAAAGAGATTTTGTCTATTAAAGAGTACATTTCAAAGAATAAGCATGATATTGCAGATTATATTGAATTTTTATTGATGAGTGTTTTGCATGGGCCAAATACATCATTTTGTTCTTCTCCTACTTATCAAGAATTCTCTATTACTCCATGTGAGCAAAACGAGATGAATATGCATAGGCGTTTGTTTCCAGAATATAGATCTGTAATTTCTAGATTGTTAAGAAGAGCTTCTTTAAATGAACAAGATCTATTTCCTTCATTTTTTGAAGAATTAAATCAAAAAAATAAATTTTGTTTAACTGATGCAAGAAACATACATTATGTTGCCTCTTCTTCTGTGGATTTAATATTAACTGAACCTCCGCTTTATACTGATAAATATAAAAGAATTGATTATTGGTTAAAAAATTGGATTGCTGGTATTGATGATGAAATATTGGAAAGTAATTTTGTTCAAGATTTAGATTCGTGGACCGATTTTATGAATGAGGTTTTAATGGAGTTTGTACGAGTTCTAAAGCCAAATAAAAGAATAGTTCTTATATTAAGAGATTCAAATAAGTTTGGAAAATCATCTATTCATAAAATGCTTTTGAATTTAGTAAACAAACATTTGTCACGTTATCTTACACCTGAAAAATGTCTGATAGAAATTAGTGATGGCTTTAAAGGTGTTACTAAAGAAGATATTAAAACTAATCAAACACAAATTGATTATAAGTATTTAGTTTTAAAAAAATTGTAAAAAAATACTGTGGTTAAAAATCAATATTTTGCTGTAATATGTCGATAGATTATTTTTATTTAATCTGTAAGTGAATTTCTTTTTTTTTAGGGGAAAAATTTTTATGAATTATCTTTTTGAGGTTAGTTGGCAAGTTTGTAATAAGGTTGGTGGAGTTAATACAGTTATAAAAACTAAGGCGAAGGAAGCAGTAAAAGAGTTTCAAAATAGATATATGCTTTTTGGCCCTTTATTAGATGAAAATCCTGAATTTCAAGAGTCTAAAGATAATGAACATGAAGAATTAAGAAATGTATTACAGTCATTGAATTTAAACTTTAAAATAGGAACGTGGGAAACGGAAGGAAATCCCCTAGTTGTTTTAGTTGATTATAAAAATAGGTATGAAGTAAATAAGCTTTTGTATAGCTATTGGAGAGATTATGGAGTCGATTCCTATGGGTGTCAGTGGGATTACATAGAGCCTGCTCTTTTTGGAACGACTGTGGGGGAAGTTATTGTAGAAATTTATAAAAAGTTGATATCTCCTAAAAAGATGAAAGCAATTTTACATTGTCATGAATGGAGGACTGGTACTACTTTATTGTATGTAAAAAAACATTTATCAGAAATAGCAACGGTTTTTACAACGCATTCTACTACTTTAGGACGTTGTATTTCAGGGTTAGGAAGGGATTTATTTAAGGAGTTAGATAGAATAAATCCTGTTGATGAAGCAAAAACTTATGGAATATCACCAAGACATATTCTTGAAACTGTTGTGGCAAAGGAGTCAGATTGTTTTACCACGATAAGTGGAATTACTGCTCTTGAAGCAAAAAAAGTTTTGAATAAAGAACCTGATTTTATTATTGAGAATGCGTTATCTTTTGATACGAATAAAAATTTTCCATTAGATAAAAATGAACGAGATGAAAAACGCAATTTTTTATTAACTTTTTGTAGAAGATTCTTAAAAAAAGATTTACCAACTAATACTAAACTCTTTGTAACTTCTGGAAGGTATGAGTTTGGTAATAAGGGCTATGATGTTTTTTTAGAGGCATTAGGCAAGGTAAATGAAAATTTATTAAATGATTCTTTACCTCCTGTTGTGGCACTTTTTTTAGTTTCTGCAGGAGATAAAGGGGTTCATGAAAATGTTAGAAAAAGAGTTAAAGAAGAAAAAATAACTGAAGGGGCAGTCGGAATAACTACTCATAGGTTATATGATGAGGCTCATGATCCAATTGTCGGAGCTTGCTATAAATTAGGGTTAAAGAATGCACAAGAAAATAAAGTAAATATTATTTTTTCGCCAGCTTTCTTAGATGGAGTTGATGGGGCATTTGATAGAACTTATTTGGATATTTTAGCTGGAGCGGATTTAGGGGTTTTTCCATCTTTTTATGAATCTTGGGGATATTCACCTCTTGAAAGTATGTCTAAAATGGTTCCTGCAATTACTTCTGATATTGCAGGGATTGGGGAATGGGCTTCAAATTTAAAGGATCATAAAGGGCTTTTTGTCATAAAAAGAAAGGGACAAGATAGGGGAATTGTTGTTCAAGAATTATCAGATGTCTTAATGACTATTATAAAAAAATCTTCAGGAGACTTGGAAGCCCTTAGGGAAGAGTCTTATCAACTTGCTAAGAGAGCAGATTGGAATAAAGTTTTTTATAAATATGTAGAAGCTTATAATAAGGCACTAAAAGAAGCTGAAAAAAGGTTTGATATATTAGGAACTGATAATAGCCAAGTAAATACTTTGGTGATGAGAAGTTCTAAGCCTTATTATAGGTCTTTTACTGTGGTATCAGATTTACCAGAAGAAATAAATAAAATTTATGATCTTGCTTATAATTTATGGTGGACTTGGACTCCAGATGCAAGGGAATTATTTAATATGTTAGGTGATAATCTTTGGAAAGAAACAGGCTGTAATCCTGTAAAGATGTTAAATATTTTATCCCCAGAAAAAATAGCTCAAAAATGTAAAAATCAAGAATTTATATCTCTTTATAAGGATGTGATAGTCAAGTTTGAAGCATATATGAATGATAAAGCTTCTTATGTAAAATATGGTGATAAATTAAATAATACAAATCCAATATCATATTTTTCTATGGAGTATGGATTTCATGAATGTATGCCAATTTATTCGGGAGGATTAGGAGTGCTTTCAGGAGATCATTTAAAATCATCTTCTGATATAAATATTCCACTTATTGGTGTAGGGCTTTTTTATAGAGAAACTTATTTTAAACAAGTCATAAATAAAGACGGATACCAGCAAGAAGAATATGAAAAGCAAGATTGTTCAATGCTTCCAATGAAAGCACTACTTGATGAAAATTCAAATGAAGCAAGAGTAAGTGTAATGCTCCCAGGGCGTCTTTTGTATCTTAGGATTTGGATTGTAAATATTGGAAGAATAAAACTTTACTTGTTAGATTCTGATTGCGAAGAAAATGAACAGACTGATAGGCTATTAACCGCACGGCTTTATGGTGGTGATAGACGTATGAGGATAAAACAAGAAATTGCGTTGGGAATTGGTGGTATAAAATTGATAAGAGATGTTCTAAAAATAAATCCTGCTGTTTATCATTTAAATGAAGGACATTGTGCTTTTCTTGTGTTAGAAAGAATAAATTCACTTATGCAACAGTGTGGTTTAAGTTATCAAGAGGCAAGAGAAGCTGTAAAGGCATCTACTGTGTTTACGACGCACACTCCCGTTCCTGCAGGTAATGAAGTTTTTGAGTTTGACCTTTTAAGACATTATTTGTCTTATTATGTACAAAAACTTAATATTACTTGGGAACAGTTTATAGAGCTTGGATGCGAAAATCATATAGGAGATACTGATAAATTTTCGATGACAGTTTTTGCCTTAAAACTTACATCCAAAGCAAATGCTGTTGCTAAGCTTCATGGTGTTGTTAGTAGAAAAATGTGGCAAAATGTTTGGAAGGGAATGAATGAAGAAGATTTACCTATTTTTTCTATAACAAATGGTATTCATACTCAAACATGGTTAAGTCGCAATATGCGAAAGCTTTATGATAAATATCTTCATATGAATTGGGGGGTTGATGATGACTCTTTAGAGGTTTGGAGTAAAGTTGATGATATTCCAGATGAAGAGTTTTGGAATGTCAAGTTAGAACAGAAACAAAAATTTATTGATAGAATAAAGAAAAAAATAAGACAAGATTATGAAAGACGTGGAGAAGAAAAAAATCTTATTGAAGCCACGGTAAATAATTTACGATCTGATGTGTTAACAATAGGTTTTGCACGTCGTTTTGCTACCTATAAAAGATCTGATTTATTTTTAAGAGATTGGAATAGAATAGTTCGTATTTTGTCAGATACTCAAAAACCTGTACAAATTATCGTGGCAGGAAAAGCACATCCTGCAGATGTTGCTGGAAAAGAAATTATTCAACATATTGTAACGGCATCAAGAGCTCCAGAGTTAAAAGGACGAGTTGTATTTTTAGAAAATTATGATATGGGGGTTGCTAGATTATTAACAAGAGGAGTGGATGTTTGGTTAAATAATCCTGTAAGACCTCATGAAGCTTCAGGTACATCTGGAATGAAAGTTTGTCCTAATTTAGGTGTAAATTTTTCTATTCTTGATGGTTGGTGGGATGAAGGGTATAGCGAAGATGTCGGATTTAAAATTGATGCAGGGCAAGATTTTAATAATAGGGATTATCAAGATGATATGGATAATAAGGTAATGCTTGATGTCTTAGAAAATAAGATAATTCCAATATATTATGATAGAAATGAAAAGGGATATTCAAAAGAATGGATGAAAATTGCCAAAAATTCGGTAAAAAAATTAAGTCCATATTTTAGCACTCAAAGAATGCTTAAAGAATATTATGATTTAAGTTATGAACCTACAGGAGAGCGAAAGTATTTATTAGAACAGGATTCTTTCAAAGGCTTAAAAGAAATAACTGAGTGGAAGCGACAAATATCTAATTTATTTGCAACAGTTCATATCTTAAAAATTAGTGTAGATGGAATTACAAGTGACTTAATGCCTGCTGGGGGAAAGGTTGTAGTCTCTATGAAAGTGGACGCTGGTAGGTTATCAAAGGAAGAATTGTTAGCGGAATTACTTTTAATAAAGAAAGGGGACTCAAAAGAGGAACAATCTATCATTAAAGTTTTTGATTTTAATAAGCAAAATGAGGATGGCACATTAGAATATTTC
>CAZHFA010000086.1:0-6341 GCA_964531865.1 uncultured Bdellovibrionales bacterium | reverse complement strand
ATTTGCTGGAGCCATTTTTTTTGATTTAAAGCATGAGATAAAGGGTGTAACCTATGAGGAAAATTACAGGACACCCACTTTTTAGAATTTGCTGGAGCCATTTTTTTTGATTTAAAGCATGAGATAAAGGGTGTAACCTATTGTCTTTTAAGGATTTTACCCCCCCCATAAGATTATGTTTTATTTTTAGGATGGTAATACCCCTTTTGAATCTCTTAAAAAAACAATTTTTAAATTTTAAATATTTATTTCTCATAAAAAATCAACATCAAAATATTCTCTATTTGCCTTTGATGATGTTTCATATACAAAGATTCAACTATCCATAACAGAAATGGGCAGAAATGTGGACAGCCAACAAACCAAAAAGTTCGTTTCTATTTATTTACTTTGTTTTATACTTTCAGCCTACAAAAATGGGATATAATATTTCAGACCCTAGGTAGCATCTCTTGTAGAGATGCAAACCCTAGGCTAAGTCATTCCGCTTCTTCGGAGCGAGAACATTTAGCATGCATATTTTTTAACTTCGCCCTTTCAAGGCAATGATAATTTTTAAATATCACAAATAATGCTAAATGAATAAATGTAAAAACAAACAACTCACCTTAAAATTGATATCACCTTTTTATTTTATAGAGATTAACCTTATGGAGGTGTCTACCTTTTTTTAAATTACACATTTTTATTTTGCCATTAGCATTTTTTTTGATTCTTTTTTATTTTTTTATAATGGTGCTCCAAAAGAAAACATGGTAACCATACTATCTTCATCATCTTCTTTATCTAGAGGGAAACCAAACTCAAGCCTTAATGGGAAAGGTCCTAAAGGAGAAACCCATCTAAAACCAAACCCCCAAGCCTCTCTTAATTCTCCAAAATCTATATCCTCATTATCATCAAAAGCTTGTCCCATATCATAAAATACAAGTGTTTTTAATCCTGCAGATTCAATAAAAGGGAAAATAAGTTCAAGATTGTTTACAAACTGTTTTGCTCCTCCATACTCACTTCCATTTTCATCTTTAGGTCCCAATGTCCTTGGCTTAAATCCTCTTACAGAATTGATACCACCTGGGAAAAATCTTTTAAACAATGAAAGTTTGTCATCATCTCCAAGCCCTTCTCCATATCCTAGATCAGTTCTCCAAGAGAAAATGACATCTCCTCCCCAAAAAGTTTCAAAAAGTGGATAATAAAATGTATTAGAAAATTCAAAAATATAATATTCCTCATCCCCACCAAGCCCTGCATACTCTAATGATACCTTTTGCATCGATCCCTCTGAAGGATTTAAGGAGTTATCTAATGTATTTCTTACAAACTGTGGCTTTAATGAAGATGATGTCGATTTTCCATGCTCATCTTTTATAAACTGTGCCGCATCATCGTCAATATTTGTAATTTCCACATTTAATAATTCATATCGTAAAGAGAAATCTATATCTTCAAATGCACTTCCAAAAACTTGTTCTAATGGATATCCTAAAGTTAAAGCTCCACCAGCAGTCTCTCTATCAAAATCATCATACTCTCTATCTGTGACTAAAAGCTCTCCACCTAGAGACCAATACGAATCATTTAATCTTCTATCTGTATATGATAAAACAGCATTGTTTCGCTCAGATCCCACATCGATATCCAAGCTAAGATTTCTACCAGTTCCAAAAAGATTGTTCTCTGAAAAACGGCTATTAAATATCGCTCCATCAGAAGTCGAATAGCCAACTCCTACAGAAAAACTTCCCGTTGATGATTCTTTAACATTAGCATCAAGATCTACCATAGAAGAAGACTCTTTTGAAGGAACCGTTGCAACATTTACTTCACTAAAATAACCAAGCCTTTTTAATAATGCCTCACTTCGTTTTACTTTTTTAGAAGAATACTCATCTCCTTCATGAATTACAAACTCTCTTCTTATAACATTATCATACGTTTTTTCATTACCTCTGATATTGATTTTATTGATTGAAACTTTTCTCCCCTTATCAATTATAAATGTTATATTAACTTGAGAAGCCTCTTTATTGATACTAGTTTTTGGCTCCACATTGGCAAAAGCATATGCATAATCGCCTAAAACATCGCTTAAAATAAAACTTGCTTGCTTTAATTTTTCAGCACTAAAGACATCTCCCTTTTCTATTTTTAATTTTGATAAAAGTGTATCTCTGTTTTCTTCATAAAAATTAGATCTTATATCAATATTTCCAAAATAAAACTTTATTCCTTCGTCGACATTAAAAGATATATTTATTCCATCATCCCCATCTTTTTCTATACTCGGTTCACTTATATTAGCATTTATAAAACCATGATCCATAAAACATTTTAATGCTAAATTTTTATCGTTATCTAACATTTCTTGATTTAATCTACCTGTACCAAAAAGCCACGAACTCCACCATTTGTATCTTTTTGTTTGAATTGCATCTAGTAAATCATCTTCATCAATTTCATTTAAACCCAAAAATTCTATTTTTCTAATTTTATAACTTTCCCCTTCTTCAATATTAAATGTGACATCCACTTGATTGTTCTCTTGTTCCTGCGTAGTGTATGAAATATTAACGTCATAAAAACCTCTAAATTGATACAATACCCTTAATTGCCTTACTGCAGAATCTAAGCTACTTTTATCAATAAAACGACTTCTATTATCAAAGTTAAGAGCCTCTTTTAAATCTTTATCGTCTAATTTTTTATTGCCCTCCAATAATAATTTTCTTAAAACTGGTTTTTCAATCACTGTAAATTTTAAAATATTATCTGATAATAAACTTACCTTTATATCTCTAAAATAAGACATACCATAAAGCTTCTTTACTATTTCACCTACCTCATCTTTTGTTATAACTTTTTTAGAAAGCCCTAATTGCTTTTTTATAGAAGCCGTTGTTATCCTTTGATTTCCTTCAAAGACTGCATCGTCTATATATAAATTTTGTGCAATTAAGTTAGAAGAAAAAACAAATAACAAGCTCAAACAAAGTAACAAATACTTAAACATAACCTTACATTCCTATTTTTATTTTAAATTATTAAGAAAACCCCCACCTATCATTTCATAAACATAGTTTAATTGAAATGCTAAATCTCTATTATGGGTAACTAAAATGAAAGTATTCTTCATTTCCTTATTTATTTCTAAAATCATATCCCAAATATACTTTGAAGTATTTACATCCAAACTTCCTGTCGGTTCATCTCCTAAAATAATACTTGGATTATTGATAAGTGCCCTAGCAATTGCAACACGCTGTTGCTCCCCCCCTGAAAGTTTTGATGGAGTGTGATTTTTCCTTGAATCCAAACCAACCATCTTTAAAAGCTCCATTGCCTTACTGTATGCTTCATTTTCAGATTTATTAGCTATTAAAAGTGGCATTGCAATATTCTCAAGTGCGGTAAATTCTGGAAGCAAATTATGAAATTGGAAAATAAAACCAATATTTTCTAAACGAAATCTTGAAAGATCCTTGTCAGAAAGTGGCATAATATTTTTTTCATCATATAGAAGTTCCCCTGTCGTTGGCTTATCTAAAGTTCCTAATATATGCAAAAGAGTTGATTTTCCGACACCAGATTTTCCTAAAATTGCGATTGATGAATGTTCTTCAAAAACTACATTTAAATTTTCTATAACTGTAAGCTTTAGATCTGCATCTTTATATTCTTTTGATAAGAATTTTAACTCAATTTTCATATTTTATTCATACCTTAAAACTTCACTTGGATTTAACTTACTTGCCCTTATTGCAGGATAAATTGTTGCAAGTAATGAAATTAAAAAAGAAGATACTGAAACAAGAATCACATTTATAACTTCAACTTTTACTGGAACAGTATCTACAGGAAAAACTCTAGCATCTAACGGAAAGCCATACTCTTGTAAAAAAACACAACCCGCCATTCCTAAAATCACACCACAGACAGTTCCAAAAAAACCAATAACTACTCCCATTGAAATAAAAATTTTTGCAATATCACGCGTGCTTGCACCTAAAGTTTTTAGCACTGCTATATCTTTTCTCTTTTCAAGGACAATCATAATAAGCGTCGTAACTACTGAAAAACTAGCCATTACAATAATTAACAATAAAACTATAAAATACGTTTTCTTTTCAAGTTGCAACGCTTCCCATAAAGGACGATTTAAATCTATCCAAGTTTGAACAAAAAATGAGGGATTTTTTTTATTTAAATTATTTTGTATTTCTTTTGCAACAAGTGGAGCCTTTTGTAAATCCTTTATAAAAATTTCCATCCCAGAAACTTTGTCTTTCATATCAAAAAAACTTTGTGCTTCTTTGATATCAATATAAACTAAACCACTTTCATATTCAGAAAGCCCAGAAGAATAAACTCCTCCCACAATAAACCTTCTATATTTTGGCATTAAACCAAATGGTGAAGATTGCATTGAAGAGGAAAGAAGTGTTATTACAGCTCCTTTATAGAGTCCTAAATTTAAGGCTAATTGTTTACCTATTATAATCACAGGAAGTAAAGAAGTATGGTTTGTCTTAAAATCTTTATATTCTTGTTTTTTAAAAAGTACTGACTCATCTTCTTTTACAGTCTCAAAAAGTTTTTTTGTTGCATCAGTATTTTCTTGCACACCTTTTATTATCATTCCGTTTGTGGAATTCATGTAACGTAAAATCCCTTGCTTATATATATATGGGGAAATTGTACTCACATCATTTATCTTCTTTATCTGCTCTGAAACATTAGAAACTGAAATAATATCTCCCGCAGAACGCCTCACAACAATATGTGAATTTGCACCAATAATCTTATTTTTAAGCTCAAACTCAAAACCAGACATAATTGCCATTACAATATTTAAAACCCCTACTCCAATAGCAATTCCAAGCAAAGATACGACAGAAATAATACTTATAAAAGCCTCTTTTCTCCGTGCCCAAAGATATCTATATGCTATTTTTAATGGAAAGTTTGACAAATTCCGTTCCTTTTTATTTTTCAAATACTTAATTTAAAAAAGATTATCATGTTTTTTTTTATTTTCCAATAAAAAGAAATATTAGATGTGACCTAATGGGAATGTAAAAAAATACTATTTAACCTAACTTTACTTTTTAAAAACTTATTGCATAATACTTCATCATGAAAAATAACGATATAATAATAGTTGGAGGCGGACTTATCGGGCTTTCTTGTGCTTGGAGGTTGGCTAAAAAAAATGTAAAAGTTACACTTCTTGAAAAAGATTTTTGTGGCTCAGGGGCAAGTTCATACTCACTTGGTGTTTTGGCTTATCCTTCCCCGTTAAGAGCAACTAATTTCCATAAAATTCATAGAATTAGTCTTGGAATGACAGAAAATTTTTATAGAGAAATTCAAGAAGAATCAAAAATTGATGTTGGTTATTGGAGGCTTGGAACACTTGAAATTATTGGAGGCGAATCTCAATTTAAACAAGCAAAAGAAGAAGTGGATTTTACACAAAGTGATGTTTGTGATAACGATACTCCAAAACTTGAAATTATTTCTCCTTCTGAATTACAAAAAATAGAACCAAATATTTTAATTACAGAGTTTGGGGCAATTTACGCAAAAGCTTCTGCAAGAATTTCTGTTGATAAAACAATTGAAGCCTTAAAACAAGCATGTATTTTAAATGGCGTTAATATCCTTGAAAATACATGTGTATCTAATGTTTTAATAAAAGACAATCGAGCGTTAGGAGTTATTACGCAAAAAGGAGAAACTTTATATTCTGATAATGTGCTAATTTCATCTGGAGCTTGGTCTGGCATGTTAGGAGATAAGGCAGAATATTTTGCACATATGGAAGGAATAAGAGGACAAGCCTTAGAAGTGTCTAGTAGTGAACTTCTTGCTCATCACATTATAAAATACAATAAGGGCTACATTATCCCGTCTCTTTCTAACACTTATGGACTTGGCTCTACAACAGAGAAAGATGTAGGCCTTGATAATAGTGCAACTGTTGAAGGATTTATTGAAATTTTGACACGTGCAAAAGAGACTCTTCCAAAAATTTCCGAAGCAAAAATAAAAAGATTTTGGGCAGGACTTAGACCTGCAGGAAGAGATAGAAAACCACATATTGGAAAAGTACCAAATATCGATGGATTCTTTATCGCTACAGGACATTATAAAATTGGTTTTGGATATGCACCAATTACTAGTTTAATTATTCAACAAGAAATTTTAGGGGAAGAGGTTTTACTTCCAATTTCTGAGCTTACACCAAGAGATGCCGAGCCTTTAAATAAACATAAAGGGAAAAAATAAAAAACTATGGGAACAGAAAGAGAACCTGAAAAAGTGTTGCTTGTAATGAC
>CAZHFA010000085.1:0-6345 GCA_964531865.1 uncultured Bdellovibrionales bacterium | reverse complement strand
TTTAGCTTGAACTTCCCCAGAGCCAGTCCCAGTTAATTGAATAGCATACTTTTTTGTCCTCTTTAATAGGTTAAAATTCTTATTATTATTTACTCTATATAAATCTACACTTTCTATTTTTAATTCTTCTACTATATTACTACTATTATCGTCCTTTTCACATTGTGGAGTAAATCTAAGAGCTAAATTATTATAAAGCTTTGTTGGATCATTAGTAGCATAAACTATTTGACTAGAATTTGTACCAGAAACCCCTATTGTATAATGAGAAGAAAGCTCATTTATTGTCTCCTCATCATAAAAAGAAATATAATCTTCAATAACACCTGAAGGGTAAAGAACTAATTTAACATATACATCTCCTGTTTCTCCTACAAACTGTCTATAGTAAGATTTTGCCTTCCAAAAAATCACAACTTTTTCTTGTGAAGAATAAAATTTTACTCCATAAGGATCTTCTTTTGCTATTAAATCTGTATGAAAAGTAGCAATGGAATTTGTCGGAGCTACTGATGAGTTTGTATAATCTGTACTTGATGGAGTATAACCAAAATAAACAACTCCATTTGCAGAAATATTTATTCCTGAATATTCAATACCAAAAAAAGGAAATTTAAATGGTAGTTCATAAGAATGATAAGGATAATCATCAGCCTGAAAACTTACAGCTTGAGATTCCGCTAAATTCTCATTATCATACGCAATATTCTCAATATTATAATTACATGATGGAGATTTTGGAAGCTCTGTAGTCTTGTTTGCTAACAATCTAGACATATCAACGACTCTTCCAGTAATAGTAGATCCGCTTAACGAAGCAACATCTCTTCCTGTCTCATACAATCTTGAAACAGCCTTGCTTGCAGTAAGATTCGTTTCATTTCCTAACAATAAGGCTAAAGCTCCTGTAACATATGGAGTAGCCATCGATGTACCACTCATATAGACATATCGATTGTTTGGATATGTACTTAATATATTACCTCCAGGAGCTCCAATATCAACAGAAGTTGCCCCTATGTTTGAAAAATACGCCAAATCTTCCGTTGATGTTGTGGCTGCCACAGATACTAGATTTTCTATATCAAAATTTGCAGGATATGAGCCAATTGTATCATTGTCTGAGGCATCATTTCCAGCAGCAGCTGTTAAAATTACACCATCATCTGAAAGACTTTTCATCGATAAAAAAAGTGATTGAATATAACTTCCTCCACCCCAACTATTATTTACAATTTTTATATTTATTCCTCTTGATTTTAAATCTGATATATATTCAAAAGCTCTAACTGCATTATATAATGAACCAGAACCAGATGCACTTAAAAATTTTAGAGCTATAATACTTGTATTCCAATTAACTCCTGTAATTCCAGTAGCATTATTTCCTTTTGCTCCAATTACACCTGCAACATGAGTTCCATGTCCATTATCATCTAAAGGATTTCCTGTATTATTGATAAAATTAACTCCATGAACATCATCTATAAAACCATTATTATCATCATCTATTCCATTTCCTGCAATTTCATTTGGATTTACCCACATATTATCGATTAAATCTGGATGTGTATAATCAACCCCTGTATCCAAGACAACAACTACTACATTTTTATTTCCAGTTGCCATTGACCAAGTGTTCCCTATATTTATTCCAGTTGATGACAATGCCCACTGAGAAGAATATGCTGGATCATTTGGAGTCACTGTAGCAGAAGTTTTAAGTTCAAAGTTTGGACTACATTCCAATGCTCCCATTTTTTTTAATTCTAAACATGCATTTTTTGTCGCATCATATTTTTGAACTTTTAAATTCTTTAAATTAAAATTTTTAAATGTTTTAGGAAAAACTAACGAATATTTTTTTGAGTGACTTTCTTCAGAATAATTTGCCAAAGAAAAAGCTTTTTTTACTATTTGAGACTGTTCTTCATTTTCTGGAAATTTAACGACATAACCTGGGTATACATTTTCTATAGAAAAACCTGAAGCAGGGATTAACAATAAACAGAACATGATGAAGCTAAACTTTTTTATCATAAAAATTCCCCTCAAATTTAAACACTTTTTTATAAGCTTACTTTTTCTTCTGGGCTCAAGAATCCAAATCGGGAATTTTTAATAATGTATTAGATTTTGAAGCTAAATTTTTATTTTGAAAATTTTAATAACTACCTGATAAATAAAGAATTTTTTATTTTTCACTTAAAGAAAGACTAAAATTTTAAAGAAAAACTAAACTAAGACCGAATTTCTTATATAGAATTGTGTGTATTTTTTGTTTTTAATTGTGCGGCTTATAAAAAAATTTCTATCATTTTTACTTATATTTTTATTGATTATTTTATCAATAAATAATTCTTCTTTTGCAAAAACTTTTGATGTAAATGATTTATATTCTAATAAAGACATTCATCTAACATTAACATTAAATGACACTTCTTATATTAGAATTTATTATGAAAATGATTATAAGAATTTGGCTAAAGAAATGTTAAAAAGCATAAAAGAAACTCATACACTTTATGAAAACCTTTTAGGAACGCCAAACAATTTACATTTAACTTTGAAAATTATAAACAAAGATAAATTTTTTAAAGTTACAAAAATCCCAGAATGGATAAATGCTATTTATTATAAAAAACATATTTTTTTTCCATTAGACAATCAAGATAATAATTTTAATATAGAATTATTAAAATCTTTAAGACACGAATACATGCATGCATTTATTTATAATCTTTCAAATGGAAATTGCGTCGGATGGTTAGATGAAGGATTAGCTCAATGGTCAGAAGGCACCACCAATCCTCGCCTTTGGAAAGAGTTAAAAAAATTTTTAAAAAAACATAACCCTTTAAGTTTATCTAACATTGCTACTGGCTATACGACTCTTCCAACATATTTAGTCCCTGTTGCATATGCAGAATCATTATTTAGTGTAAAATTTTTAATTAACAATTTTAAATTTTCAGATTTTAAAAATTTATTTTACCTTTTAAAAAATGATATCCCTTTTAATGATAGTTTTAAAGAAGCATTTAATACAGATATAACCATTTTTGATTCTATAATAACATCCACTCTTTATAATTTTAAAGAAACCTCTTCCTTACAATCATTTGATGATTTTATAAAGTTTTCAAAAGAAAATAATTTTGATGAAATTATGGCTAGAATTAAATTATTAAATAAAAAATCTTAAAATTTTTACGATTAGTAAAAACAACTATTCTTTAAACTTTGGAATTACAACACCTAATAAAGAACTAATACTTTCATTTACTAAATAATCCACAATATTTCTTAAAGAAATAATTCCTATTGGATAATTATTATCATCAACTATTGGAAACTGCTTAATTCCCATATTCGACATAATGCTTAAAACATACGCTATGGTAAAATCCATTTTTCCCGATAAAACTTCTTTTGTCATATATTTTGAAACTGGCATTTTAATAAAATTATTATCTTTCATACTTTTTGCAACAAGATCCCTCTCTGTATAAATTCCTAACATTTTTTGTTCTCTATCGACTATAAACACACAATCACAAGAGTGTTCCTGAAATAATTTTACGATTTCTTCAACTTTTATATTCTCATCAACACAAATAGGTTCTTTAGGTTCCAAAAAAGAAATCGGTTTAGATAAAAAAACATTATCTAATGGGCCAGACGATAAGTCGTCAATCCTCTCTAATTTTAATCTTATATCCATTTCATTTTTATCTATCATTTATTTTCTCCAATAAAAAATTTGAAAAATTTTTATTATCAATAGAAATTTTTACTGGTCCATCTTCTTCTTTTAAAAATATTTTTTTTGCTTCCCCTACTACAATAATTGTTCCAGGGAAAATTTTTTCATTTATTTTACAAAAGAATTTTTCGTTTATTTTTTCTTCCCCTACGACCTTATCTATTTCTTTTAAAATTTTTCTTCTAGAATTTTCCATATCCTGATATCTCTTAAACATCATTTTCATTTTTGATTTATATTTTTCATCTATAGTATTTAACTTCTCAGGATTAACTAAAATATTTCCTAAATAATTTTTTAAACTTTCTTTTACATGATTTATTAAATCTAATTTTTCTTTAAGCTCTCTATGAAGTAAAATAACTTCTTTTTTAGAGCATGCTTGAATAAGCGTCCTTAACTCTGATTTATTTCCTATATCATTTGCAATCAAAGAATTTACTACTAGACACTCCCCTCCGATAAGAGAACCTCTTTTTATTGACACACTATCTAAACTACTTATTTTTGAGTTATATGATTCTTTATCTAAAAATACAGACCCGTTAGCTTCTAAAATAGCATCTCTACACCCTTTAGCAAAGATCGCTCCGCCAGAAGAAATTTTACTTTTTTCTCCTCCGATTATAAATCCCTTTACATATACATCCCCATAATGAGTTTCTAATTTTGCTTGGTGTGTATCCCCATCAACAACAATATTTTTTCCAGCAGATAACATAAAATCTTTATAGACATTTCCTTTTATATAAACATTGCCAATAAAATCTATTTTCCCATATTCATAATCTAAATCTCCATTAATTTGCAATGTATCCTTGACCATAACAGTACCAGACTCTTCTTTTATAAAGCCATCTCTTCGACTAATTAATGTGATATAATTATTTTCTTCATCTTTTTCTTGTTTAAAATCTCCACTAATTTTTAACTTAAAATCTTCTCCAAGATCTCCTAAGATTTCTTCTCCAAGTGCATTCTGTCCAGGTTCTCCTCTTTTAGGAAGATAAATTCTTGCAACTTTATCTCCTTTTTTTACATTATCAAACAAACTTGTATATCTAATATCTATAAAATCTTCATTAGGGTCAGCACATAAACTCTTATCAAATTTTTTTACCAAATAAACAATTCTACTTGGAATTCCTCCCAAAGGTTGAAACCCCTTTGCAATTCGTCTATAAAAATTTCCACCAGCTATTCTTATATTTTTTAAAACATCTTTTATAACATCAAAAAAAATTAACTCTTTATTTTGACAATATTTGAAAAGTATTTCTTTTAAAAAATTATAATCTAATAGATTGCTTTCACATTCTCTAAAAAAATCTGGTTTAGAATTCATCTGTAAGAAAATCTTATATTTATCATCTGATAAAATAAATTCGACTTTAATAAATGTATCTTCTAATTTTTCAAGAAGCATTAAAACATCATCCCTATACTAATTTTATAATTTCATTTAAAAGTTGATCTATTGTTGTAATTATTCTAGAGCTTGCCTGATATCCTCTTTGCAATGTAATTAAATCTATAAACTCATCAGCAATATCTACTGTAGAAAGTTCCAAAGAACCTGAGCTTATATCCCCAAATGTTCCCGTTCCTGCATAACCGACAATTGGTTCTCCAGACTCTGGGGATTGCTGAAGTAATTGAGAACCAACCCTAACTAATCCTTCAGAGTTAGAAAAATTTACAAGACCAATATACCCTATAGTCGCAGTTTGACCATTAGATAATGTTGCAAAAATTTCTCCATCATCTTCTATGCTTAAACTTTCAACGCCTCCTACACCTTGTCCATCTTGTACAATAGAAATAATATTTGAAGCAGAAGCATATTGAGTAAACGGTTTCATAGAAATATCTATACTACTTGCAGAAGAGCCATTAGACCATTGAATATTTGCAGAGATATCGCACGCACCAACCGCTGGGGCATTATTTCTTTCTCCATCAGAATTAAAATTCATACTAACATTTCCATCTGCCGCTTGACCATCTTTTATTGTAATCAATCTTGGATATCCAACAGCATTACCCGTTGTATCAACTTCTTCGCTATTAACATATCCTCTAACTTGGTATTGATTTTCCCCAGTATGAAAATAATAAAAAGTTACTGTATGAGCTTCTCCTAAAGAGTCATACACTTCAACGACTGTCGAAAATTCTGCTGCTTCATTTAAATTAGCATAAGAAACATCAACACTTCCTGCCCCTTCACCAACTAAAGGAACTGTTGGAATATTAGCAGGATCTATAATATCTGAATTGGAATTTAAATTTCCTGATATTGTTACATCTGATGTAGCAATACTACTTTGAGAAATAGAATTTATATTTAATTTTTCCATTGCTCCTGTTCCACCATCTGGAAAACCTAAAACATAATAATTATCTTGAGTAACTATATAGCCTTTAGAATCAACTTTAAAATTTCCTGCTCTTGTGTAATATGTTGCTCCTTCACTATTTGAACATGCAAAAAAACCATTACCGTCTATAGCTAAATCAAGCGTACGACCAGTAGATTCCAAGGTTCCTTGAGTCATAACAGTGCTTATAGAATTTAT
>CAZHFA010000084.1:0-6415 GCA_964531865.1 uncultured Bdellovibrionales bacterium | reverse complement strand
TTAATGATTATGAAAAAAGTTTACCTGTTTATTTTTATCGGAGTACTTTTTTTAGGCTTGAAAGATAGCCTCGCTTCTATTGTATACGATACTGCATCTCTATCTGGAATAATCGGAAAATTTAGTATCAATACCTTATATAAAAAAAATAAAAAGCTTGGTAAAAATATAGCAAGTGCTATTTTGTAATGTTTATTCGCCCCTGTTTTCATTTTTTTGATTTTTATAAAAAACTAATTACTTAGTATCTACCTTACATTTAGGATCCATAGTATATGTAACTGCAGGATCTACAACAAAATCACCAGAAAGATATCTCTTTCCAACTAACATTTGATAATTAAAATTTGCCCTATCAACAAGAGTAAGTTCCGACATCTTATAAACCCCTCCAAGACAAAGTCCAACTCTAATTGTTTTTCGCACCTGAGAATTTCCATGAAGCCTCTTTATCCTCACTGACCTTGCAACTTCACTTTCCCAGTTAACTTTTTTTCCATATCGATCTTCAATTGTAAACTTTACCCACTTATTTCCATCTTTAGTAAACTCTTTTATGTCACTTGCATGTAAAGAACATGAATCAGCTCCAGTGTCTAACTTTGCATCAAGAACAAGGCCATATGGATACAATTTTACTTGCTCAATTAAGCCAAGAATTTGCTTATCCGCATAACCTTTACTTGCCAAACATAAAAAACATACAAAAATCGCCTTATATAAACAATTTTTAACTAACATTTTCATCTTAATTCTCTTTTTTACGAAAAATCTCACTAAGCGGTAAAGTATACAACTAAAGGAAAAGAACTTCCATATTTAACATATAAAAATTAATCTACATCTTCTCTAGAGCCCATAACTTCTTTAGTTACTCCATTAACTTTTACATCAAAAACTTTATTGTCTTTTGCAACCGTTACCTCAAACTCTGGAGAAAAACTATCATCTTCAATAGACCCAGACAAAGCTTTTCCACCAATATGTTTTTCAGCTATTGAAATTGCTTCTTGTAAAGTAATTTTTGCTTCATTTAACATTTTTACTTCTGCCATATCACCAGCAAAAGCCATATTTGCCACAACTAAAGAACAAAAAAACAAACTCAAAAATTTTTTCATATTTTACCTTTAAAATAAAAAATAAACCTTGTAAAAATAACACTAAAAAAGAAACAATTCAATAATTAACTTGCAACATGTACCATGCCATCTTGTTTATCATGCTCTTCTAAAATTTGCTCTACTTCCTCTATCAAAGAACCGATTGCATAAGCCCAAACATATTGTCCAGCTTTATCTCCAGTTAAAACTTCCGCAATACGCCCCTTATCCTCAATCCTATGCTTGATAAATAACTGCCGACCATCAGTAAGTAAAACCATGTCTCTTGGATTCTTATAAAGTGAAGGAAGCTTTTTTCTTAAATAATCAATACCTCGTCTAAAACGATTAACGGGCAACCCTTCATCTTTCATTCTAAAAAGCCATGATAATAAAATTAAATCAGAATAAGAATATTTTCTTCTTTTACGAATTAAACTTTCCCCTGTAGGAGGAACTAGATTGGTGCGTGCATAATAATTTAAAAGGGCTAACCCAATTTTTTCAGATCCCTTGGAGAGCTTCCGTAATATAACCTGCATCTCCTTAGCTGTAAAATCTCTATTTAATGTACAAATTGTCATAAAAATAAAATCCCAAAAAAACCAAAATAATGACACCTGTAAAAATTTAAAACACAACAACAATTGTGTCAATTATGAAAAAACAACTTAAGTAAGTCCCAAGCCATTTAATCTATCGATACTTATTTCTTAAAACTTTATACAACCTTTCGTTCCTTAATCCATTCTTCAAAATTGGCTAATGCAAATAAATTTGCTATTTTTTCGTTTACAGCATGAACAACTGTCTCATCAAACCTTTCTTTAGAAATAATATTTTTTATATTTGCCAAAGAATTTGTTACTTCTTGTGAAATATTCTCCAAAATTGCAGGCTCCATCTCCTTTCTAATCTCTGCAATTTGCTTATTACGTTCAAGATTAAATTGTTCTTTTAATTTTAATTCCTCGTTTTTTAATTGATCATTTTTCTTTATATTTTTATTGGCTATGACAGAGTCTTCAGAAGCGGAAAAATTCTTAGGTAAATAAAATTGCTCTTCTTTTTGAACTGCACGAAATAAAAATCCAACTGGACTAATACTAACCAATGGGCTCTTTTTATTTCTTAAATAATCAAAGTAAGAAATAATTTTTATTATTTTAGATAAACTTGTCACATTTTTATCTGATAATAATCTTTTTATTTGACCTTCCTTTATTCCCCTATCTAAAAGCTTTTCTGTAATTTCTTTGGTTAATTTTAATACAGGATCTTCGGGTGTGATATCTAATACTTTTGTTGCAGGAACTGAAGCTGATTTATTAAATGGAAAATTATCGTACTCATTTGAAAAATCTTCTAATGGAGTATCGTTATTATTATGTGTCTTTGACGATGAATGAACAACCTCAGATGACTGTACATTGATAGAATGCGGAACTGCTTCTGTCCTATAAAATATCACTTTTGTATCTAATCCCTTTCCAATGTACTCCACTCGCTTTACAAAATTTTTTTCTTGAAGCTCTGTTATCGCGGTTTCTAATTGTTGCTTTAAAGAACTTGCATATTTAAAATTCCTACTAATTCCAAGCTTTTCATGTGCCAGTCTAAAAAGATTAATTTCAATATTTTTAAAATGCCAAAAATGCTTATCAAGATAACGGTATAGTCTTTTTGTTATTGCACTCTTTAAGCCTAAATAAAAATCAAGATCTAATCGCTTTATATTACCTTTTTGGAAAGAATCGAACATTGTCTCTCCCCAAATAAAATAACTTGATTGAGCTTGCTCTCCCCTGCCGGTATTTATTTCATACGCATCAATAATACCAAAATTTTTAGTGCAATTTTCTTTTGTTTTGTTATCAAAAAAAGCATTACTTGCTTTTATTCGGACACCACTAAGCCTATCAAGTGATTTTTGTAATCTTATATAGCTTCGACCCTCCGTCGTCCACTTTAAAGCTTTCAAAAGTTCATATCGTGTGAATTCTACTTTTTGGTTTTTAAAATCTTGATCTGCTGTTAATTTTAAAAGCCCAATCAATACTTCATCATCAGAAGATGTCGGAAGACCAAATTTATCTGCACCAGTAATAATCCATCTTCGAGTGATTGGTTGTCTATCTTTTGTATAAATTGTATCTTGAAATTCCAATGTCTTTATGTCCGGATTAACTCTTGTTGAAAGCACAGCCAATGGAAATTCTGCTAGATTCATTTCATCTCTTGAAATGGTTATTGATTTACAGATGTTTTTATTATTCGATTGCTTTTTCATAAAGAAATAAAAAAATTTAATTTTTATAAACATACTTACTTTTAGTTAGTTTATCAAGTTATATATAGTTTATTAGTTATATAGTAAGCGATAAAAAATCAACACAATAACAAGTAGTTATTCAATGATATTTATTTGAAAACACAATGATATTTCTTTGGTTTCACGATTCTTTTGCTTTCATTGCACGTCAACCCTTCTTTGAAATCACTACTATGCTTCTTTGAAAACACGCCAATACTTATTTTGATACACGAATTGATTTATTTTAATGCACGATTGTTTATTTAGATTCACAATAGACTAGATTTTTCTTTCAATTCACTATAGTATATTTATTTCGAATCACGAAAAAAATCATTAAAAAAAACATAGTATTTTAAGTGTGTTATAGAAAACCTAATACTTTAAATAACTTAAAATTATTGTGTCTTATCGTGTTTTGACATATATTTTATTCGTGTTTTGAAATAAGTTTTTTTTGTGTACAAATCTGTATTTTTGTAATACTTTTAAATAGATAATTTTTTTCTTTTTCTTTTATAGGAGGTCCTTGTGGCAATTATAATTGCAATAATCAATCAAAAAGGTGGGGTTGGAAAAACAACTACGACGGTAAATCTTGGGGCTGCATTAGCGGAAAAAGGTAGAAAAACATTGCTTTTTGATATGGATGCACAAAGTAATATGACTACACATTTAGGGGTCGGAGTACAGGAGGGAGATTTACAAGAAGGCATTGAAGATGTTGAATACCCGTCAAGTTATGACGTCTTGAAGGGAAATAAAAAAGTAGAGGAATGTATAGTTCATAGATCTACAAACTTAGATGTAGTTCCTTCCAGTCTTTTTTTAAGTGCTGCAGATCTTGAGTTGGGCGGTGTGGTCGGAAGAGAATTGATATTAAAACGAGCGTTAGAAGGTATAAAAGGTGAGTATGATTATATTATAATAGATTGTCCACCAGCTTTAGGTTTGTTGTCATTAAACGCCCTCGCTGCTTCAAATAAAGTTATCATTCCAGTTCAAAGTGAATACTTAGCCCTTCATGGTGTAAGACAGTTACTAGATACGATTGATCAGGTAAAAAACATTTATAATCCAACACTTACGGTGGGGGGAGTGCTAATTTGTCTTCATGATAATAGAAGAAAACTTGCAAGAGCTGTTGCAGATACAATTAGAACTTATTTTGGTGATTTGGTTTTTAATACCGTTATAAAGACTAATGTTGCTTTGGCAGAAGCTCCATCTAATGGACAAACTATTTTTGAATATGCTCCTAAAGAAAGAGGGGCTGAAGATTATAAAGATTTAGCAGAGGAGGTTGAGAATGGTTGTAAAGAAAATTAATTTAGCAAATAATCCACTTTTTGCCGGTCCTGCTTTAAAAGAAAGACAAGAAAATACAACACCTTATAAAGAAATGTTTATTGATCATATAAAGTTTGATCCTTCTCAACCAAGAAAAGAGTTTGATCAAGAGAAGTTAAATGAATTAGCAGAGTCAATAAAGGAATATGGAATATTACTTCCTCTTATTGTTAGAGAAACTGAAAGCAAAGATGGCTTCATACTAGTTGCAGGAGAGAGAAGATTAAGAGCTGCCAAATTAGCCGGAATACAAAAAGTTCCTGTAGTTATCAATAACACTGCTGAAGAAGAAAAAATATTGGAAATTCAATTGGTTGAGAACTTACAGAGAGTTGATTTAAATCCATATGAAAAAGCAGAAGCTATTTCCTTACTAAAAGATAACTATAATTTAAGTGTTAGAGATTTGGCTGCAAAACTTGGTATTTCAAAAAGTGCTGTTCAACGCTCTTTAGATGTAATGCGTTTACCAGAAGATTTAATTGATGCTTTAAAGAATGGTTATCCAGAATCGAAAGTTTTACTTCTTGCAGAAATAAAAGATAAGGATGAAAGGGCGGTTTATTTAAATAATGCAAACAAATTATCAAATGAATCTCTAAAAGATGCCATAAGTATAAATACTGTAAAAAAAGAGAAGAGAAGTAAGGCATTAAGAGCAGAAGATCAGAGGATTGCAAGTGAAATTCAGTCAGTCTTAGGTTTAAAGGTAAAAATCAATCGTTCTCAAAATAGTAATAGTGGAAAATTGATTTTGGAGTTTTATTCAGATGAGGATTTACAAATGATATTTAGAAAGTTATTGGCATTAAATTAAATTTAACTATGTATGTTACGTCCCATAATGGGACAAGATAATATTTTAAAACCCTCTTTCAAATAAGAGGCTTTTTTTATGGATGTATAAAACTTAAATACCTTTTTTAATTAAACATTTTAGTAAAAAAGTCTTTATATAGAAAAATTGCACGTCAGCCGCTACTTCGTTATTATTACGTAAAAAATATTAGAATATATATAAAAATAGCATGTAATAAGATGAGTGGTTCAGCAATTCGTAGATATATGCATTTTGTGAATATTTATGTCCTATTTTTTTGAGTAAATAAAATGTTTAAATAATAATCCCCTTTAGTTCATTCTAGACTATCGTCCTTGTTTTGATTGGAACATTTTCTTGGGCTATACTTGGAAGATATTGATATATTATCTTTTTTATTTTTAAAGCGCTAATCAGTTTTTATAAACGCAGAGGCTTTTCTTTTTTGGGAGTCTTTGTTGGTAATTTAACTTTGTTTTCTGTGTTTTAAACAATGTTATTTTATTAAAATATAAGATATTCTTTTGTTGTTTTCTTATGGCTCTTCAATGATTTTGATAGTATTTACTGCGTACTTCTTGCTTTGATTTTTTTTGCTTAAAGTTGTTTTTGCGTTTGTTATATGCGTGTGGTGTTTTTTTGTTTTTTTGTGTCCCATTTTGGGACAATGGTAATGAGTTGTTTTTGTTGGTCTTTTTTTGTGGGGGTAAGAGGAGATATTTAAGTTGTAGTTTTTTCTCTGTGTTGCATTTGATATTAATTTTTTTTATATGATTTGTAATATCGTGTGTGTAAAAGATAATGTGTCGTGAATTGAGAGTATTTTGT
>CAZHFA010000083.1:0-6459 GCA_964531865.1 uncultured Bdellovibrionales bacterium | reverse complement strand
TAATGATGACTCTGTTACAGAATCATTCTTAATAATTTTTGATTCATTATTTTCTGCGTATGTAATATTAAAACAGAAAAATACTGACAATAAAAAAGTAAAAATAAAAAAAATTTTTGTTTTTGTGAAAATTTTCATACAAAGCTTCCAAGTTATTTTAATCTAGAGACTCTTTCTTCTCTTGATATTACATCTGTTACCCTTACACCAAACTTTTCATTAACAATAACGGCTTCACCTTTTGCGACTTGCTTTCCGTTCATGTATATATCAAGTGGTTCTCCGGCAATTTTTTCAAGTTCGACAACTGCACCTTGTCCTAACTGTAATAAATCTTGAATACTCATTCGTGCCCTTCCAACTTCCACCGACACTTGAAGCGTAACATCCAGAATATAATCTAATGTAGGGGATGATTTATCATTAAAACTTTCAACCGACATATTTGCGTTTTCTGCAACATCCTGAGCAGCCTTGGCAACTTCATTTAAAGAATCAACATCTTCATTTTCTTCTTGTTCCTTTGAAGAGTCTAAAGATTGCTTTTCTTTTTCATCTTCTTTTTCTAAAGATTCTTGATCTTCTATTTTTTTATCTTCTAAATTATCCACCATTTTTCAAAAGCTCCTCATTGTTTCTATAATTTATTAAATCAATTTCAGGGATCGGCCTTGTAATTTTTATAGCTCTATTTCCTCTATAACTTCCGACAAATCCATAAAACTTAGGGGTTCCTTCTACTGCCATTATTGCCTCTTGTGAAGGATTGGTGTCTAAGGTAATTACATCTCCTTTTTTTAATTCCAAAAATTGTCTTGGAGAAATTTTACCTTGTGCAAGTTCAACACTAAGGTTTGCAATTGTTCTTTTTATGCTAGTTTCAACTCTTTTTGAAGAACCAGAATCAGCCTCTAATCTTGTACTTTGAAAACCAGTTGATAATTTATTTCTTAAAGGTTCTATTGTCGAATATGGCATACATATTGTTAACGTTGTACTTTCTTGTTCAAGTTCAACTTCAATTGTTACAATTACAACAACATCCGTTGGAGGAACTATTGCAATTGCTAACGGATTAAATTCAGATCTAACATATAAAAAATCAACAGGATGAACAGAGCCCCAAGCATCACGCAAAACATCAAGAGCCATCATAACAACTTTTCCTATCAATCTATTTTCAATTGGAGTATATTCTCTTCCCTCTATTTTAGTTTTACCTTGTCCACTCCCTCCAAACAAACTATCAACAATTCCAAAAACCATTGGAGCAGACACTACCATTAAAGCATACCCAGAAAGTGGAGCCATTCTAAATATATGTAAAGATGATGGAAGTGGTAATTTTTTCATAAAAACACCAAACTTTATCATCTCTATTCCACCAACATTTACAAAACAAGTACGTCCTAAAAATTTTGCCAATTGAGTTCTAAAAGCTCTTGCAAACTTATCGTGAATAAGTTCCATCGTTGGCATCCTTCCACGAATAATTCGCTCTTGGTTTGCCAAATCAAACTTCTTTGCATCATGTCCCTCTTCTTGTCTTTCTATATCATCTTCTTCTACTTCATTTCCAGAAAGTCCTCTAAGAAGTGAGTTTATTTCATCTTGTGTCAAAACTTGATTCACGTTTTTATTCCTTTACGAGAAAATAAAAAAAAACATATCATCTTAATGATTCAAAAACCTTTAAATAGAATCACATTATTTTTTATAAACTATTAAAATCAATTCATTTTCAAAAGTATGCGACATCTTTAACTCTGAAATATCTATGCCAGCGTCAGATAATTGACGCTTTGCATTTAAAAAATCATTAAACGTTTTAAAATTTCCTAAATTTAAGACTTTAAATTGATATTCATTTGGTAAAGATAATTCATTTAAAATTTTTATTATTTTTTCGGTATTATTATTTTTATTTAAATTATTTACATTTAATTTTAAAATATAATTTTCTCTTTTCTCTTCTGCCTTTAATAATGAACTCTCTAGAGAGGCAACATATAAGTTGTCTTTAAAAACTTGTGGCAATGTAAATTTTAAATCATTTTTATTAAGAGAAAATATCACTTGCTTTTTATCATCTACAATTGGAGTCTTTTCTAAATTTTTTTTAAATGTATTAGCAATTATGACCAAAAAAAAGCATAAGATTAATGTCAAAAAATCTCCAAAACTTACGAACCAATTATTATTTATAATCGATTTAGAACAAGTCATAATCATTTGTCCTTATTATTTTAAAAGAAATTAAATCATCATTTCCTTCGATAAAAAAAACATTTAAAGCTTTTAAATTGATATTTTCTTTTTTAAATCTCTCTTTTATTTCACCCTCTAATGCCAATAAATTTTCATCTTCACTTTTTGAATTAAATGGTAAATTTATTTCTCCTTTTAGATTATGTTCTCTTAAAAAATTGCTATACGTTGGAATCTCATTAAAAAAATCTTTAATACTCTGCGTAATATTTAAAATCACATCTTCCTTTATGTTTATTACCGATGTTATTTCTTGACTTTCATTTCTTCCTAAAAATTTTGGTTGTAAAAAAGAACCAATAATAAAAGTCAATATAATAAGCATTAAAGCTGTATATTGAACATAAAAAAGATTTTGAGTCTTTAAAGGTGGAGTTACTTGCATTATTTTTTTATTCTCCAACTACAGGCATAAAACTTTGAAGCCGTTGTTCGACAATTATTGGACTTTCCTGCCTTGATAAACTTATTACTCCTTCTATTGTAATTTTCTTTATTAAGACTTCATCGTTATCAATATTTTTTATTTTTCCTGCAAGCGGAATAAAAATCATATTAGCAAGCACAGCACCATAAAAAGTCGTTAATAATGCTACAGACATTGCAGGCCCTACTGTAGATGGATCATCTAAACTTCCAAGCATATTTACTAATCCCAATAATGTTCCTATTAATCCCATTGCAGGAGCGTAAACTCCCATGGTTTCAAAAACAGTTATTCCTTTTTGATTTTTATCACTTGTAACATTCATTTCCGTTTCAAGAATTTTTTTAACATCATTTTCTTGTTGGCCATCGACGACAAGTTGTAATGCTTTTTTAAAAAAAGGATCTTTTGTTTCTTGAGCTATATCTTCCAATGTTAGAAGTCCTCTTTTTCTAGCTTCATAACTTAAATTTACGATTTCATCCATTCTAATTCTTGGCTCAATTTGTGAAGAATAGAGAATTGTTCTTAGTGAACTAAAAGTTTTTTGTATATCCTCAAAAGAAAAATTTATTAACATTGTCGCAAATATTCCTCCAACAACAATTAATAAACCACTAACGCTGATAAAATTTTTAAAATTTCCTCCCAAAATCATGGCACAAAATACGATAAAAAAGCATAGAACAAAACCACTAACAAGACTGCCATTTATTTGACTTGATAAATTATTAGGCATTCGTAACCCATTAAAACTCATAACTTTTCTCCAAAAATAAAATTCAACAAATACATGAATGCAAATAATGTTCCAGCTTTTAGCCACATGAATGCATAATGCAAAATTTATTTTTAAATTATAAATTAGTTAAATTTTTAGATGATATGAAAAAATATTTTTTTGATTTTTTACTAAATAAATTATTGAAAAGATAATTGAAATTTTTGATTTAAGATTGATTGTATGTTTAAAAAAACTTTGGTGGTTTTAAAGTTTTTTAAACCCTCCTTGGCGTTTATTATAACAAATAAAAAAAAGCAATCTAACATTAAAAAAATAATGCTAGACTGCTTTTGTCAAAAACCTTAATCCGAAATCGCCTCTATTAGTTCTTTGAGTTCTTTGAGTTCTTCGGTCTTTTCTTTTTTCTTAAAATTCTGCTCCTCAAGGTCTGAAGCAGGTAGTGGAGTCTCAATATTAGAAGGGATAGCTTTAATCAGATCCCCTCCCTCTTTCACATACTCAAGGAGCACCCCAGCAAAAAAACCAGTAGTTCCCTTCGGAACTGAAAACAACGCTTTGTGCGTAACGTCAACGCAAGCGACTATCAAAAAAACCACGACGAAGATGCCACAAACCATATTCCAAATCTTCTTCATTTTTATTTCCTATTCTTACCTAGTTTTAACCTTGTTTCAACCACATTGTCTGGCGATAATATCAAAACACCGTTTGAATTGCAATTTTTTTTAGCATTGCCAAAAAGCTTAATTAAGAATAAAATTTTTATTATTTTTAATATCTTAAGGGTTTTCAACAAATGTTGCTTAAAAATTTTCTAAAATTATCTGTTTTATCATTATTTTTAGTGTTTTCCGCCTGTTCTATCTTTTCTTCAGCCGGTAATAATCAAGCAAATAAACAAGAAACTGACAAAGATAAGGTCGCTAAGCAAAATGATTCAATTTTAAATAATGTAGAGAATAATTCTGATATAGAAATTTTATGGCTTATTCCAGAAGAGCACACAGATGGTTTTATCTTAAGCTATGGCATTTCAGAAAAAAAACTTGATAAAAAAATAAAGCTATTTTCTGAGCAAGTCTCTGTGGTTCCGGATCCTGTTTACAAAAAAGTTTATCGCCATGTGTTAAAACAACTTCCTAGAAATAAAATTATTTATTTACAATTACAAGCTTTCAATGGAGATGACATCTCACTTCCAAGTAAAATTTTTACACTAAGAGCAAATTAAAGTAGTTTCAAGACATTAGGAAATATGTTATACAAGTAAACTGGTTATGTGTTTAATGTTCTAAAAAATTTGAACACCTTTTATAATTTGTCATGACTTATGATTTTTTTTACAAGTCATAGAACAATTATAAAAGGTGTTCTCTTGGAATTGTTTTTTTATTTTAAGGATTTTCACTATGAAAAAGTTAATTTTTATTTTTGCCATTATTTTAGTGGCTATTTGTTTATATTCTTACAAAAAAAATAAGGGTATAGATACTTCAACAGCAACTCAGCCAAAAGAAGAATCGACAGTAACAGACGAAGCTTCAAAAAAAGATATCAACAAAGATGATACTTCCCCCGATACACCAAAAGACGGCGAAAGTGAAGAAGATGCAGAAGATTCTGAAGAAGAAATTGATGTAAGACCTGCAGTTGATGTTTATAAAACGTCAGATGAGGCATTAAAAGCTGTAAGAAAAGCTGCTCTTAACTATGACGATGTAGTGTTAGAGCAATTTTATATGTTATCAAACTGTTCTTGGTGTAATAAGTTTTATGGCGAACTTCAAAAGCTTATGGTAGATAAAAGCTTAAGCAGTGAAGAAAGAACTTATTATGCAGAAATATTATCAACTACTGGAAAGAAAGAAAATATTGAAGCTTTAGTTAATGCTACAATAAATGCAGGCGATGCAACTGAAAAAGATATTTTTTCTGAAGCATTGGAACTATCAAATTTATCAAATGAATCTTTAAGATATTTGAAAGATGAATACGCTGGAACTACAGATGAAGCCCTAAGAGAAGCTACAATTGGAGCTATAAGTGGTCAGGGAACTAAGGAATCAATTGAAATTTTATATGACATCACAAAAGAAAATGGAGATCCTGATGGATTTTATAAAGATGGTATCGGTCTTGGAGAGGTTGTGCCTGAAGATTCAGCATATCCACTTTTAGATGAGTTAACATCCAAAAGAGATCAATATTCTCATCTTGCAGCAAAAGCAATGCTAAATGGCGGAATTGAAGGGACAAAACGTATGATAAATATTTTAGGAAATACAAAAAATCCTGAGGCTGATATAAAGCTTTTTGATCTAGAAAAAGCAGCAGATCACGTTTTATATGATGACGAAACAAAAGCATTTTTATCTAGTATTGAAAATCCAAATGATGCTCAAAAATATTTTATAGATAATGTAATTAAATCTTCTAAAAACGATGATAATGCAGATGATGAATAAAAAATTTTTTTAGGTTAAACTAACCCGAAAGTTTTGGGGAGAAGAATTAGACTCCCCAAAACTTTCAATTTTTTCTCTATAATCACAATCTTAAAAATAAAAAAAAACTTACAAAAAGACACCATCATTTAGATTTCATTTTTACATATTAAATTTTTACATTCATTTTTACACTTAGTGTCATGTCTTAAATAGTGTCAATGTAAAATGAAGTGCTTATCAGAAAATAAGTACACTTCAATTAATTTTGCTCCCATATACTTCATATTTTTTCAAAAAAAATCCATAGTCATTTATATAATTCTAATAATATTATAAAATTTATTCTAAATATTAAACACATAAAAAGGCGTTTAAAGAGAATCTTTAATATGACTAACATTAATAAATATCATTTTATATCATTTTTATTTCCTATAATTATATTTTTATCGATTTGTTATTTTTTCAATATTGGAATCGGAGAATATAGCATTGCAACCTTTGATGCTAAATCACAATATTGTGATTTTTTTTCTTGGTTAAGAAATACAATAGTAAATGGAGACTCTCTC
>CAZHFA010000082.1:0-6636 GCA_964531865.1 uncultured Bdellovibrionales bacterium | reverse complement strand
ATAAAAACAAACAAGAAAGAAAAATTTGAAGTAACATGACATAATGACCTGCCAAAATAGGATCTCCTACAAGCCATGTTACAGCATATGTAATTCCCCAGTGAAGTGGAGCTAAATAACCCTTCATTACATCTGTTAACACATCTCCCTTAAAGATGTCAGGGTAAAATATTTCATAAAAAGGATATGTTTGCTGAAAAGCATCATCTGTTGTATATGATGGATTTAAGATAAATTCAGATAAATCATTATAAAGGATAAATGCATAAAAAATAAAAATGAAAAACGAAATAAAAGTAATAAAAGGAAAATCAAAATTCCAGAAATCCTTTATCTTTTTTGTAAAATTTATTTTTTTATTTTCCAACATAAAACCACCGTCTAAACAAAACTGTTTCTTATTTTAACAAAGTATCTACTGAAATGTAAATAACAGAAAAATTTTTAGATTTTTTGTAAAAACAAATCTATATTTTTATTTAAGAATGTAAAATTAGAAAAGATATACTGTTAGGTATATTAATTTACTGAAAACCCCAAACACTCACTTAAGCACCTAAGAATTGCTTTAAATTTTGGGATAATATTACCTGTAGACATAACGCTATCACTATCTTCAAACTCGAGATATAACACTCCTTTCCTTGAAGATGATCCAAAAGAACCACATATATAGTGTGCCTCATCTCCTACAATTGATATTCCATCTCTTATTATTGGAACTCCACATTTTAATGAATCCACTAACGCTACAGTACAAGAAGATAAATTCTTTTGACAATTTATTTCTTGATATTCTGAAATACTTCTGTCTCCAATTTTTAATATTGGAATTAATCTATCACTTTGTTCTTCATGCATATATAAACAACCATCTCTAAATCCTGCTTTTTGAATTGTATCAGAACGTAAGATTTCTAATGCTCTTCTAGAAAATTTTTTGTCAAAAACATTTATATAAACTTTTTTAAAACTACTTATTACATCATCATCACATTGAAAAATAAAAACATTCTTTCTTAATTTATTTTCAGCGTGAGCTAAAATTGCCTCTTTTATCCGTTCTTTTATAGACATTGTTAAATCAAAAATTTCTGGTGCATATTTTTCATAGTACTCACATGTCCTTTGAACTTCTTTTTTTATAACTTTTTCAACATTAATATTTTTTACATCTTCCTTAAAAGAATCTAAAAGATTAATAGCTTCTGGAAACACATTTGGCTCATGAACTTTTGCTACTACTTCTCCACTAGCAACACTTTTTTGAATCATTTCATTTAATTTACTTGTTTTTTTATTATCTATAAAATCCTTGGTTTCTTCATTAAGATTCCAAATTGACAATAATTCCATAATTAAATCATTAGGAGAAAATCCAATGACTCTTTCTATAAAATCATCTAATTTCCCTTCACCATTTTTTTGAATTTTTAATGCTCTGCTAAATAATCTTGGATAATTCCATACAAGCAAACAATTTGCTAATCCTCTTAAAACTGAAAGAATGTATACAGATAATGGATCAACATTATTAACAATAGCAAACTTTTGTGACGCCTGAGAAGAAATCGCAGTATATTTATATATTATTGCTTGAGAATCTTGCATGTCATCAATCGAATGATATGAATAATCTTTTGCATCTTGTTCAAAAATAGATTTTAAATCTTCGACATCAAATGTTTTTAAAAATTTTACAGGATCTATACATTCTTTTGAACTCACAATAGTAGGTATTTGTTTAAATATCATAGCTAATATAGTAAAATCCATTGAAATGTCTTTTAAGAACTTTTCCTTATTTTCATTATAGACTTGGGATAATACATTTCTTCTTATAGAATCATAAACTGTCTGATTAAGCGGAATCCAAGCCGTATACATACTATTTAATGCTTGCTTCAATTCAGATTTTTTAGAAAACGACACTGGAATTATTGGCTGTTCTACTTTTTGTTCTTCTCTATTTTCCAATGATGTCTTATATACAAAAACTCTTTTAGTTTCCATGATTATTCCTTTTTAGAAGAAACTCCTATTAACAAAAATCGAAGATAAAATCGGGAAAAGAAATATAAATCTTTAATCAAAAAAAGCATGTTGATTTAAAAATAACATCTGTTGCATAACAAAATGTTAATATAAACTATTTGGCAAGAAGTTGTTTTTTTTATAACTTATTATTATTAAAGTAAATTTATATGAATGCTATTTTTGAAGAAATAAAAATTCGAAATGAAAAAAACATGACATATGTCTATAACAATAATGATATTCTATTGGCGATTATTATTTCAGCTGATTATCATTCAGATGGTATTTCTTTTTTTACCCCTAATAATTTTTCTCAACAGCTTGGATATATGAATCATGAAACAAATTATTCTATTCCACCTCATGTTCACAATCCAGTAATAAGAAATATCGAATGGACATTAGAGGTTTTATTTATTCGGAGCGGAAAAGCACGAATGGATATTTATGAATCTGATAAAACATATTTAAAAAGTTTTATTGTACGCAAAGGAGATGTCGTTTTGCTTGCAAATGGAGGACATGGATTTAAGATGTTAGAACCTACAGAAATCATTGAAGTAAAACAAGGCCCATATTCTTCTGATAAAGATAAAACTCGTTTTGAATCAATTTTAGATAAAGATGTCATATATTAAAAAAATACAAAATGAAAAAAATACCAGTTTGTGAAACTTGTTTTTTAGGAAATGAATTAAAATATGTTGAAGATGCCGTTAAAAGCGGTTGGATATCATCCTCTGGAGAGTATGTAAAAAAATTTGAAAATACATTTGCAAATTATTGTGGAGTAAAACATGGCATTTCAGTTTGTAATGGAACAGTAGCATTACATCTAGCATTAACAGCATTAAATATAAAAAAAGGCGACGAAGTTATTATCCCTGATTTTACGATGATTGCATCTGCATTTTCAGTTTGTTATACAGGAGCAACTCCAGTTTTTGTTGATGCAAATAAAGACTCTTGGAATATAGATCCAAAGAAAATAGAAGAAAAGATCACAAAACATACAAAAGCCATCATGGCGGTTCACATTTTTGGTGTTCCCTGTGATATGAATGCATTAAAAAATATTGCTACAAAATATGATTTGTTTTTGATTGAGGATGCTGCTGAATCACATGGAGCAGAATATTTCGATAAGAAAACTGGCAATCTTTCTCATGTTTCATGTTTTAGTTTTTTTGCAAATAAAAATATTACAACTGGAGAAGGGGGAATGGCTCTTACAAATGATGATGAATTAGCTGATAAATTACGTTATTATAAAAATCTTTGTTTTCCATTAAACTCACAAAGAACATACCTACATGAAGATATCGGATTTAATTATAGGATGAGCAACTTGCATGCCGCATTAGGACTTGCACAAACAGAAAAAATAGATAGTTACATATCATTAAGAAGACAACACGGCCTTTTGTATCGAGAACTTTTAAAAGATATTAAAGGCATTCATTTTCAATCTTATGACGAAAAAAATATCAATCCTTCTTTTTGGATGAATGGAATTTATCTTACAAAAGAATATGGGAAAAAAAGAGATGAATTGTTAAAAAAACTTACTGAAAATGGTATTGATACTCGACTTTTTTTTAATGGAATGCATAGGCAAAATTCATTAAAGAAATTTGGATGTAAATGTGAAGAAAAATTTCCTGTATCTGATATGCTAGCAGACAATGGTTTTTATCTTCCATCTTCTAGCACTTTAAAAAACAAAGAAATTATTTTTATTTGTGATGTAATAAAAAAAGGACAATTATGAAAGATGAAACTTCAAAAAACTTTTTAGACTATGCAAAATATTATAACGCTTTTTACACTGATAAGGATTATAAGAAAGAAAGCAATTATATTTTAGATGTTTTAAAAAAAGAAAATCACTTTCCAAAAACCTTGCTAGATCTAGGTTGTGGTACTGGAAAACATGGATATCAATTTGCACTACACAATATAGAAGTTACAGGAATAGATTTATCAAATGATATGATAAAAATGGGAAGAGATTTTTTAAATTCTCAGAATTATCCTGAAAGTGCTTCAAAACCAACTTTAGTTAATGGCAATATTCAAAACTTTAGATTAAATAAAACTTTTGACACTCTTACTTGTCTTTTTCATGTAATAAGTTATCAAACAACAGAAGAAGAGATTTTAAATTGCCTAAAGACTGCATATGAACATTTAAATAATGGTGGATTTTTTATGTTTGATTTTTGGTATGGTCCCAGTGTGTTAAAGGACAGGCCAAGTCATCGAGAAAAAACAGTACAAATTGAAGATTCTTTAATCACAAAAATTTCAGATCCCTATATAGATATCAATAAAAATATTGTTGATGTAAAATATCTTATTACTGTAAAAGATAAAATTACAAACAATACTACGACTTTTTCAGAACTTCATAAAATGCGGTATTGGTTTCTTCCCGAGCTTTTGTACCTTGCAAAAGAAAGTAATTTCTTAATAAAAAATACTGGGGGTTGGTTAAAAGATTCAGAACCAACAGATGACGACTGGGGAGCTTGGATATTGCTTCAAAAGAAAAATTAATTTTACTGTAAGAAAATAAATAAAAAAAGTATGAAAATTTATAATATTTTATAGCTTAGCACTATTTTTATATTTTTAAAATTATCTTCTGGCGAATCAACTGTAATAAAAACATTTGTCCTTTGATCGATAATATCAGTTGCGGTTCCTGCATTTTCTTCATTTACGGCAATAAAACTTTCTTCACTATGCTTATACAATGATGGTGAATATTTTAAAACTTTTAAAATATTCGTATTTAAAGAATCTTGTTTGGATTTTTTTAAAGTATCAATTGATGTTTTTTTAAATGCTTTAATATCAATATGTTTTTCTTGATTTTTAGGAACTTTTACATTAACTATCATCTTATAAAGATTCCCTTCATATTTTACTAAGATAATTCCTCTTCCGATTTTTCCTGTAATATAAATTTTTCCCTCATACCTAGATTCATTGTTATTCCATACTCTCTTAACTTTAACTATTTCTTTATTTAAACTTTTCCATTTGATATTTTTAGTTTCTTTTCCATATATGCCTTTTAGGTATAACGTTTCACCTTGTTGATATTGACTTTGTGCTGTTAATAAAATAAGAAATTTTTTATTTAATTTTGGAGAATTGGCATAACTTTCCCTGCTAAATAAAATTAGAAAAAAACCAAAAATAGAAAATAATAACAATTTTTTCAACGTATTGATTCCCTAAAATACCTTAAAATCACTAAACGCTAAACTCCTGTAGTTATATTTCGTTAAAAATTCCTAGAGCTTGATATTTTATGGTTAATTTTTATAAGTTTTAGCTAATTACGTAATTTTAAAATAAAAAATCTTTTTTCAATTAAATAGCATCTGATATAACATGAAGAAAATAGCATTTATTACCCCAACTTTTGGCATGACTAGTTACGTTGTTGAACTTGCAGAAGAAATTGCAAATTCAAATTTTCATGTTGATGTATATTATCAAGATAATTCTTATAATTCTTTTAATATCTCTAAAATTCACAATGATAATTTATCATTTTCCCCAGTTTCTATAGATTATAAATTAGTCACTATTAAAAACTATGAAAAATATTTTAAGTCTTTCTGGGAGATAATCTCAAATGAAATTATAACATTAGGAAAATATGACCTTTTATTAGGAATAGATAAAGATGGGTTAATTTTATCATCAAGGCTTTCAAAAAAATTTAATATTCCCTATTTTTACTGGTCATTAGAATTATATGAAAAAGATCACAAAGGATGGAATTCTTGGATGCCATATGAAGTATGTGAATTTTTATGTAACGAAGAAAGTAATGCTTACATCAATGCATCAAAAGTAATTGTCCAAGAAGAAGATAGGGGAAAATATTTAGATAAAATTTTAAATTTTGAAAATAAAAATAAAATTTATTTCCCTGTTTGCATAAAAAAAACATGCAAAGAAAAAAAGAATTATTTTCTTTATGATTTATGTAATATCCCTTACGATAAAAAAATATTACTTCTTTTTGGAAATCATCGAATGAAGGATTCTTGGATAATGGATATTGTTAACTCCTTATCGGATCCTTGGGTGTTAGTCTTACATGGGCTACGCGAAGAGGAAACTAAAAAAAATATAAATCACAATCAATTATTTATTTCTCATAAGCAAATAATAAATTCCGATATACAAAGATTGATATCATCCTCAGACATCGGGCTTGTTCATTATGAAAACAATTCAACCAACGATATTTTAACAGCTTGGTCATCTGAAAAAATAGCAAGGTATCTTGATTGTGGACTTCCAATTATTGCCCATAACGTTGGAAATTTTCCAAAATTTTTTAACAAATATAATTGCGGTTTTAGCTATAATTTTCCGAAGGAAGTTGGAGAATTAGTAAACAAAATTGATAAAAATTATTCTTATTTTTCGTCTAATGCTAAAAAAGCCTTCATCGATTATTCTTTTGATGAGCAATGTAAAAACATTATAAATGAAATAACTACAATTACTAATTTAACGGAAAAAGAAATATATTCTTATAAAACTTCCTCAATAAAATTAAGCGTTATT
>CAZHFA010000081.1:0-6806 GCA_964531865.1 uncultured Bdellovibrionales bacterium | reverse complement strand
CAATCTTTTTTTTAAATAAATTATACGCATTCTTTTCTTCTTTTGATATCTTAGACATAAAATTCACCATTAAAGTATATTCACAAAAAATTAACATATTAAATATCATGCATTAAATATTTTTTAGCAAGATATTTTATTCTTAAATTTTATAACAACATTATATTTTTAATCTGTAATTTATAAGGAATAATCATAAGGAAGTAAAATTCCTAACTACTGGACATGCAAGTAAAACACATATATATTTCTTCAATAGTTTTATTTTATAGAGATTTTTGTTTTAATGAAAAAGTTTAAAACTAATATTTTTTTTATTCTATTTATAATTATTTGTATCAAATACAATTTAATACTTTTTTTTGAACACAATGAAATAAGACTTTTAAGCTTTTACATAAAAAATTTTTTCGTAATAGCAAACGATTTTTTATTTCTAAATATCTATTTTTTTATATTTATCCTATACACATATATTCCTAAAAAACGTAAAAAAACCTATAAACTTTACAAGTTTTTATTATTTTCATTATTACTTTTAATTACATTTTTTTATTTTATAGATATTTTTAGCATTTTATTTTTTGGATTAAGACCATGGCCATATCTAGTTTTTAAAAATTTTAATGTAGCATACTTTTTATTGTCCCCATTAAATATTCTTTGTCTTTTTGCAATAATTTTATTCTCATATATCTTACCGCTTTTAGCATTTAACACATACAAAGGAAAAATAAACCGCAATAAATTTTATAAAGTTTTTTTCTTATGTATAACATTAAATTTGATTCAAATTACTCAAACCTCTTTTGCCAAAGAAAACGATTTCTCATTTAATTTAAACTTTTTACAGTATTATTTTAACTCTTTAAAGTTAACTCTAAAAACTTTAGATAAAAACGATTTTATGGTTGATTTTGTAAGGCCAGATAATCTAAATGATATTTTTAAACAAGATTTTTTAAATTAATTAAATTTAAAAAAGTTTAAAAATATAAATAACTATCTATTTACAAAAGAAGAGTTCGATAAATATGTAGATCAAACAAAAATTCTTCCTAGAATATTTAATAAAGGTAAGGAAAATATTATTTTAGTATTAGTCGAATCTTTAAGTTCATCTATGAGTTATTTGAGCTCTGGTTTGCCATTAAATTACACCCCATATATAGACAAAATCAGTCGTGATGGAATATTATTTAAAAACGTTATTGCAAGCGGAGAATGTAGTATTGAAGGAATGAATGCAATATTACAAGGAAATTCTTTTCCATTTGATTACATAGATTTAAAAGACAACACATTAAAAAATGCATCACATACATTTTTTCCATTAGCCCCATCTGTGATTGATGAATACAAAAAAAATGGCTACAAAACACTGTTTATAACAGGATACCATGAAAAAAATGGTGCTTGGCAGACTCATCTTTTGCCATATGATTATCTTTTTACTAATTATAATAATTATTTTGATTCTGGTTTATACAATATTGCTATAAAAAAAATTAAGTCCACAAAATCTCCATATCTTATGACAATACAAACAGCATCAACACACCTTGTAGGCTTTAACAAAGAAAAATTTATGGCCACAGATAAATCACTATATAAGTTTTATAAAAAATTAAAAAAAATAAAATTTTTTAATGATGGATTATTAGTTATTGTTGGAGATCATCGAATACAACAAATAGTAAGAGAAGATGAAAAAAAAGTTTACGGAGAATCTGCTAAATCAAGAATTCCACTAATTATTGTAGGTAACAATGTAAAAAAAGGGGAAGATTATCGTCTAATAAATCAGTCAGATTTATTAAAACACCTTGACCAAATTGCTTTCACAAACAATAAAATACGAGATTTTGCAATTCATAAAAATTACAATAATTCTTTCCTTATTCTCTTTAATAAAAACAAAGATTTTAATACTGTAAAACTTTCAAAGCTTTCCGTCATTATGAATGGGAAAAAATTACTTTGTATTGATGACAAAAAAAAGTGTGATATATACTTTGAAAAAATAAGCAAAAATCTATTAAAAGAACTCTTGTTTTATAAAGCATTACACCAATACTCTTATTTTAATTTTGTTCAGACAACTCAACAATAAAAATAATGATTCATCAATATTATTTAAACTTTCTTGCTCTCTTATTAGTAGTGTCTAATTCATAATAAAGATGAACTCTAAAAATTGTAAAAAAAAGTGAAATTAAAAATGCTACTATAAAACTTATAACTCCGCCCCCGCCTAATCCTCCTGAATTAACATTCATTGTATAAATATTAAAAGTTGAATATATTCCATTAAAAATGATGCCACTTGGAATAAGTATATCGCTTACTCCAAAAAGAAAAAGAACGTTCTTAGGAGAAACAAAAATAATAGGTAATAAAATAATAAATTGAGGAACAAACCACTCTATCCAATTTTTTATTATAAAATTAAAACTTTGAGAAAAAGTTTCTAAACTTCTAGTATCCTTAAAAAGAATTGTTTCTGGAACGGCATTAAATATAATAATTATTATAAAATTAATAACTACCAAAAAAGATTTATTCGCCATAAAAAACAAGCTAGCGATAAATAACATAAAAGCTACACTTAAAATTGGATCAAAAAAAGAAATGTCAAAATCTTTTATATGATTAAAATTAAATTTCTGCCCAGAAGCGATAACTTTTACCCAACTATAAAGAATACTTAATGATAATATTCCAAACATTCCAGCCAAAAAACCTCCTATACTGAATGTTCCATGTCCCGCAAAAGATAAGAAAACTTTTAAAATCATCACTGATATAATTATAAATACAAAAGATGCGGGAATAATCATCCAAGATCTCTTAATATCAAAAAAGGTTTTTTTTATAGCATCGATATAAAGTTTTATCATAAAATCATTCCGGTTTTGATGTGTTTAATTTTAAATTTAAATTATTTGAACCTTTCGACGATGTTCTTCTTTTATTATTATTGTTTTCATTATTTTTGTATTGTTCTACATATCTATTTTTTTTTGTATATATTTTCTTTAACAAAACTTCCTTTTCTTCCTGAGCTTTTGCCCTTAATAGTAAAGCTTCATCAATCTTACTAATCAACTCCTCATCATTTACTGTAAACCAAATTAAGTATTTTAGCTCAACTAATGCAACCCTTCTTGATAATGACTTAATATTTAGGGCATCTTTTCCCTTTAAAATAATTTTCCTCCAAAGCTTTAAAGCTAAAATAATTTGCTCTTTTTCCTTTTTAGGTACAAAAAACTTTGTAAATAAAGTTGCAGAAAAATCATCAATATCTTGTTCTTCAAGAAATAATTCTTGATAATATTTACTTCTTTCTAAAGATTTTTTTATACTAATCGCAATAATAGATAACACTGAAGTAAGCGAAAACGCATACCCCTTATTTATCCAATGATCTATAAAGATTAAAGCTAAACTTGTTTCATTTTCTTTATTTTGTAATGAAGTAAGTGGAAATGTAAGTTCTGGCAAAATAAGTTCTAAAATATTTAATTGCGCTGCAAGATTAAAAATATTATATGAGAAGCCAGAACAAAAATCTTTTTTTAGCTCATCATGCATACGCATAGTAGGAATATCTTTTATTAAGCTTTTATTTTCTAATATCGCCTTCTTACTTTCTTCTTCAAACTTAAAATCACATTTTGCACAATGCCTTATAGCTCTCCACATCCTTACAGGATCTTCAACAATTTTCATCGAAGGATTTCCAATAATTCTTATGATTTTTTTTTGTAAATCCTTAAATCCCCCGACATAATCAATTATAGAAAATGTATCTAAATCATAATACAATGCATTGATAGTTAAATCTCTTCTTAAAGCATCTGTAATTTCTGTTCCATACATATTGTCCTTAGGAAGCGTACTAACTTTTCCTTCCTCATCCTCTGTTTTATCTCTAAAAGTAGAAACTTCAATTATCTTATTGTCTTTAAAAAATATATGTGCAAGCTTAAATCGTTTCCCAATAATCCTACAATTTCTAAATAATGATTTAACTTGCCTTGGCGTCGCATCTGTTGCAATATCAAAATCTTTCGGTCTTTTTTCTAGCAAAAGATCTCTAACCCCTCCTCCCACAAGATATGCCTTAAATCCATTTCGAAGAAGACGATGTATGATTTTTAATGCATCTGTATCTATATTTTTTCTTGAAACTGTATGTTGATCTCTACTATATATATCTGGATTCATAAACAAATTAACAAACTTAACCTTTATAAAAAATACTTTAATAATATAAGCTAAATTTACTTACAAGATAAAGAGTCAAGAGAGAAAAAAATATAAATTATTAAAACACACTGGATAATCAATACGTTACCCCATAAAAAATGTTTTTTTATCAAGAATTCTTAGCAATATATCGATACTATAATTGTGTGTGAAAATAAAAAAGCATCAGGGTTTTATTTTTTTATAATGTTTTAGGAGGAGTCGTGGCAAATATAATATATCCATATGAATTAACAGATCCAGATTTTTCATGGTTGATAAGTAATTTTTTAGAAGCTCATCCAAACAGCATTTCTCTTGAAGTTGGAACTCTTCCTGTAGTTTTACTATTAGACAGTGCATCATCAAAAAATGAATGTAAAGAAGATAACTTTGCCACTAAAACAAAAAACTTTTCAGAAAAAGAAGAAAAATCTAATAAACATGCATTTTAATTTCTTAAGCATACAAGAAAACTTTGTGTAAAAATTTTACACTTTCTAAAGCGATGTTACGTACATCAAAATAACTTGAATAATACCAATAATAAAACCTAAAACAGCACCAATAACTTCAACAAACTTAAATTCTTTTTTCATTATTTGAAAAAGAATTTCTTCTAACTTATCAGAAGAAAAAGCGTTAACTTTTTGCTCTACAATATCATTGATATCCAATACACTTTCTAGTTTATTACCAATCTCATCTATTAAATCTTTTAAAATAACATCAACATTTGACATCAATGCGTTCTTAACCTTTTCTACTAATTGAGGACTTAAAAACATTGCAATCATTGGAATCGCTTCTGGGAGTTTTTGATATATTGCAGATTCTAAATTTTTTTCAATGACTTCTTTTATGGTTGGTGATGCTGTAATATCTTTTAACGTATTCTGTACATCTTTTGCAGAAAAAAGCTCATTAGATACAATCTCCCCCAACTTTTTTGCTAACTCTTTTTGTCTTTTTGGAAAAATCCCCTGAAATCTTATAAATAAAAATTTCATTTCCTTTCTTGGGTGAAATAACATTTTAATAGCGATAAAATTTGTAAACCACCCAATTAAAGCTGCAATAAAAGGTAATGAAAAAGAAAAAAGGTTTAATTCCATTATAATATTTCCTTACAAAAAACTTAAAGTTCTTTTCTCGTCCAAGCAGTAGCCAAAGAATCAGCATACTCATTCCATAAAAACCCATTATGAGACTCTATCCATGAAAGTTGAACATTCGGACGTTGCGTCATTTCTTCATAAACTTTTTTTATAAGATCTAAATTTTTAATTTCTCCGTTTTTTTTCTTCCAACCATTCCTTTCCCAACTATTTATCCATTTTGTAAATATATTTATACAAAGTTCACTATCTGTATAAATAAAAACTCTTTCATTTCTAGGAGCAATTAAAAAAGCATTTAATAAAGCTGTAAGCTCCATTCTATTATTAGTGGTACTTTCTTCAGTGCCATATTTTTGAGACACGACCTTTCCCTTTTTAACAAAGACCATTCCCCATCCCCCAGTCCCAGGGTTGGGACGAGCACTTCCATCTGTAAAAATTCCATCTTGAGGCCCATCATGGAATCGTTTTAATACTTCTTTTAAAGGTAAATCTGCCTCTTTTGTGATTGATGATTTTGTGGCAAAAGCAGTAGAGGCTTGCGACTTAGCATCATCAACCGTATTTACCTTTTTCTTTGGATTACAATCTTTACAATATTTTGGTTGCCAGTTAGGATATAAACTTAGCACATGTTCGGGGATACTAAATTCTATGTTACATTTTATACATTTAAAATTTGCCATAACTTGTTAGCTTAATTTTTTTATTTAAAATTGTCCATAGATTAACAAAGAAAGATTTTTATAGAGATGAACTTAACTGCAATATTATTTGTATTAACAGTTTCAATTGGTATTTTGTTTTTTATTATACAAAAAATTTCTTACACATCATTAAATTTTTTTAAAGATATATATGAAGAAAAACTAATAAAACATAAAGAAAATTTATTACGAAAAATAGATGAATGTTTTGATAATGAAAAAACACAATCAATTTTCCCAATATTAAATAACGCCTTCTACCTAAATAAAATTAACAATGTTCCAAAATTCATAAAAAGAATTCATTATCAAAATATAAGTTTGCTAGCAAGGATGATAGCACTGTCAGACAATTATTCTTTATACATTAAAAACTTAAAAAAGATGGAGGAACTTATAGATAATCATCAATCTATGCTAGAAAAGAGATATAAAAAATCACAATTTATTTTATCTCTTAAAAATGATGAAAAACACAAAAAAAATTCTTCTTCAAACTGGGCGACAAAAACGATAAAGGAAGAAATAAAAATTTTAGATACTCAAATAAAAGAAAATAAAATAAATTTTTTAAAAGAATTAAATCTTCACATAACTGAATTAAAAAAATTCAAGGATAACGACATTTACCAATAACATAAAAAATTTTTTCAATTTTTTTTAATAAATTTGATGTCCTTTTATTTGAGAGTATTGATGAAATAATTTTAAGCATTCTTCTTTA
>CAZHFA010000080.1:0-6863 GCA_964531865.1 uncultured Bdellovibrionales bacterium | reverse complement strand
GTAAACGTATGCGTAGGAGTATCCGGTTGCGGTGTTTCAGTTTGCGTAAACGTATGCGTAGGAGTATCCGGTTGCGGTGTATCAGTTTGCGTAAACGTATGCGTAGGAGTATCCGGTTGCGGTGTTTCGGTTTGCGTAAACGTATGCGTAGGAGTATCCGGTTGCGGTGTTTCAGTTTGCGTAAATGTATTAGTTGCTACTACACTTGACGACGAATTCGATAATGAACCGGAAGAACCAGACGATGAGCCAGACGAACCAGACGATGAGCCAGACGAACATATATTATTTATACAATTATCAGATAAACAACACTGTGCTTCCTCCCCACATAATACAAGTCCACTTGTATCTGGACAGCACATTCCAAAGCCTTCTCCACCATATGAAAATCCATCTCCTTTGGCAGTTACATACCGTGGAGCATCAGCATTACAACAACTTCCTGTAGTAGTATTATAATCTATACCACTTTCACATGTTGATGACGATGAACTTGATGAGGAACCGGACATTTCAAAAATGACAACATTAGCCCCTTCACCTTCATTCATTACAGATAATAACACATCGCCTTGCTCATCTATTTCTCCATCACAATCATCATCTAACCCATTATTTAAAATTTCATCTCCAGCAGAACCTTCAATTGCATCGCATAAAATTGCCCCATTTATCCCCCTCCACAGCAATATAAACTTCCTTGAGTCTTACATAATCCAATTCCGGTATAACATTCATCCCCAATTTTTTCATACGATGTATTATTACAACAATCTTTCATCGCTACATTACATACAACGCTATATTCTCCATTTTCTCCATAACATTGGTAATTTCCAGCATAATCTCCACAATTCAAAGCTAAATTATCATTACAACTTGTTCCTAATTTATAGTAATTCCAATGAGAACAACAACCAAAATTACAAGGAAGTGTTCCATTTCCATCATATATTTTTTGTGGAAAGATTTGATCTTCTTGATTACTATTTCCTAATTGTCCAAAAACGTTTTTTCCCCCAACAATAAAGCTCCCCTAAAGAATTTACAGCACATGTATAAGATTCTCCTAAAGAAACTTGAATAATATTTGATAAATATTCATTTGTATTGTCTATCACTCTAGTAGGGTATGAATACTCATAATCATCTCCTGTCCCCAATTGATAATAGTCATTTTTCCCAAAACAATATAAGTTACCATCTTTTGTTATCGCACACGTATGGTTATCTCCAGCAGAAACGGATAATATATTTAAAAAACTATCACCATTTTCACCAATCACTTTTGTGGGGTATAATTTATTATTATTATCTCCACTACCTAATTGATAGTAATCATTTCTCCCCCAACAATACAGATCTTCGCTTTTCGTTACTGCACATGTATGATACATTCCTAAAGAAATATTTTTAACAGCAGGAAAATCATCAAATACATTATTACCATTGATAACTTTTACGGGAGTTGTACTGTTTTTTATTGAGTTATTTCCTAATTGTCCATATGTATTGTCACCCCAACAATAAACACTGCCACCAACAGTAACTGCACATGTATGAAAAGCTCCTGCAGAAACTTGACTTATACCTGTTAAAAACTCTCCCTTATTTTTAACTTGCAAAGGAAATTTTGATATGGCACCTAAATTATTTCCTAATTGTCCATACGTATTATCACCCCAACAATAAAGACTTCCAGTGGAAGTAACGGCACATGTATGAAAGGCTCCCGCAGAAATCTGGCTTACATCTGCCAAAACTCCTCTGCCATTCCCCCCCCATTACTTGCGTAGGAATTAATTCATCATAACTTTTCCCATTTCCTAATTGACCAAAGTGATTTTTCCCCCAACAAAACACACTTCCACCATTTATCACCGCACAAGAATGAAATTCACCGACAGAAACTTCTGTCACATCTGTCAAAAAATCATTGCCATTAATTCCGGTTACTTTAGTAGGCACAAAACTATTAGCTATATTATTGTTTCCAAGCTCCCCATCTGCATTATATCCCCAACAATAGACTTGCCTTTTAAAATCAGAAATTACACCACATAAATGATAAGCTCCCGTACTAATTGATTGTAATGAACCGGAAAAAGAAAATGCCATTTTAGGAAAAACAATATTTAAAGATACTGTGACACAAAATAGAAAATATATTGCAAATAAAAGCAACATGTTGTTTTTTACCCCTACTGCCTTTCCATGACAACGCCTTACTTTTCTATAACTAATACAATTATATAAGCAAAATATTATATTTTTTATTCGTCTGATATACAGAAAAAATCTGTTTACTTTGTTATTTAAATTTTTATTTTTCATTAAAAAAACACACCACTTTATTTACACACACTAAATACGTAATTTTGATGCAAATAGAAAAAAACTGTTTCTTAGAATAAAAAATTAGAATTATATAAAATTTGTAATATTTTTGTATAAAAAAATTCTGTGGCGATATTTTTAGAAACCTTCCGTCAAAAAAACGCTCTAATGTATATGTGTGAGTCAAAAAACTTACAGTGAGTATTTTTGAAAAATAGTACAAGTCAATGGAATGACATTTTTAATTTTCTTTAGGAGAAATGCATGGAGCTACAAGAAGTAAATCAAATGATAGAAAAACAATTTCCAAATTTTCAAGGCATTATTAGTCAATGCGAAGAAATGAAAAGTATTTTTGGAATTGTAGGAAAAGTTGCAAGAACCAATACTACAGTTTTAATATCAGGAGAAAGTGGAACAGGAAAAGAACTTATAGCAAAAGCCCTTCATACATTAAGTGGAAGAGCAGGGAGACTTGTTCCAGTAAATTGTGCAGCAATTCCAGAAGAGATTTTAGAAAGTGAACTTTTCGGCCATGAAAAAGGGGCTTTTACAGGAGCAATATCAAGCAAACAGGGAAGATTTCAACTTGCAGATAAGGGAACAATATTTCTTGATGAAATTGGTGAAATGAGTGCAAAACTTCAAGCAAAACTTTTAAGAGTTTTGCAAGATGGAAAAATAGATCCTGTTGGTTCGACAAGATCCGTCACTGTCGATGTTAGAGTAATTGCTGCAACAAATAGAAATTTACGAGATGCTGTAAAAGAAGGAAGATTTAGAGAAGACCTTTTTTATCGTCTTCAAGTAGTTCCTATTGAGCTTCCTGCATTAAGAGAAAGAAACAATGATATTTCATTATTAACAGAATATTTTTTAAAACATTTTTCAGAAAAATTTTTAAAGGAAATAAAAATAAGTGATAACGCTTTAAAAGCATTAAATTGCTATAATTGGCCAGGGAATATTAGAGAGCTTGAAAATTTATCAGAAAGATTAGTTGTTCTTTCTGATTCGGAAAAAATAGATACAAAAGATTTACCAGATTATATTTTTGACAATCAATCATTAAATATAAAAACAAATATTCCTGAAGAAATTCCAGACAGCGGTTTTGATTTTAATGAGTTTATATCACAGATAGAAGATAAGATTATTACATCTGCCTTAAGAAAAACAAATGGAAATAAAAAAGCTGCGGCAGAACTTTTGCATTTAAACAGGACTACATTAGTAGAAAAAATAAAAAAGAAAAACTTAGTAAATTCCATTGAAAAAGAAAATATAAAAAACGAGGAACGACCAAACTTTGGCATCAATTTTGAAAATACAAATGTGTCTTTTTCTCGTACATTACAGGACGTATAAACAAGGACAAAAATCTATGAAAATCAAACTATTACTTTTGTCTATATTTTTTATAATTTTTGGAACTGACATTGCTTTGGCAGAACATCCAATAAATGTTCAAGAAAATGCCATCAATAAAGAATATTACAAAGCCATGATTTCCTTTGAAAAACTTCCAAAGCAAAAAGTTACAAAAGATGTCTTATTAGCAGCAGCACAAAGTGCTTGGGCATTAAGTCTTCCTGATAAAGCAATAGAACTTTTTGATAGTATTTTAAATAATTTTGAATTAAGCCAAAAAGAAAGAGCTAAAATTTATTTTTTTAAAGGGATTATTGAATTTCAAGAAGAGAGAATTTCATCTGCAGAACTTTTGGCAAGAGAAACTATAAAAATTACACATAATGATTCATTAAAAGCATCTGCATTAAAGCTATTAGGAGATTGCTCTTTTAAAATGAAACAATACGGACAAGCTCAAAAACAATATACTAAAGCCTTAGAATTCGCCTCAAAAGAAGAAATAAATAGTATTTATTTTCAAAGAGGAAGTGCATTTTTTTATCTAGGAAAATTAAATGAAGCAAGTAAAGATCTAGAAAAGGTTTCCCTTGAAAATGAAGATGCCGTGTCTGCGATAAAGTTACTTATAAAAATTTCTCTTGAAGAAAAAAATTTTAAAGCATTAAAGCACTGGATAAAAGTTGCTAACACGGAATTTTCAGAACAATTTATTGATAGCTGGCTTGATTATGCAAAATTACAGCTTGCGATTCATGAAAAAGATAAAAATCTTTCAAAGAAAATTTTAAAGGAAGCACAAGAAAAATTTCCCCCATCAGATCCTTGGATAAATTTAGCTATGGCTTCATTTGAAACTTTTTTATGGAACGAAAGGATAAAAAGATAATGAATCTTAATAAAGAGAATGACAACACAATAAAATCCACTAATTCTTTCTTAGAAAATTCTTTTGAAAATTTTATATCGTCAGCAAAAAAATTAGAAGAAAATTATCAAGCTTTAAAATATGAAGTCACCTCTTTAAAAAAAGAATTAAAACAAAAGGATTTAGAAATTCAACGTGCAGAAAACTTAGCAACCATTGGACAAACAGCATCTGCTATTGCTCATGAAATAAGAAATCCACTTGGTGCAATAAAATTATTTATTTCAATTTTAAAATCTGATTTAAAAGAAAATTTAACAGTACTACCTACATTACAACAAATAGATATTTGTGTATCAACATTAGATAATGTCGTATCAAATGTTTTACAATTTTCAAAAATAAAAAAAGATATTCTAGCTCCAATAAATTTACAATCCGTAATAAAAGAACAATTATCAATAATAAAAAATACCACTAAGAAACCACTAGAAATAATTGAAAATTATCAATGTGAAAATACATTTATACTTGGTTCTCAGAGTTCATTAGGAAGAGTATTTTATAATTTATTTCTAAATGCCATTCAAGCTCAAAAAGAAAATGCCTTTATAAAAATTGACATCAAGCAATCAAACAAAAAAACATTAGTTTTAATATCAGATCATGGAACAGGTATTGATGAAAAAATAAAAGAAAAAATTTTTGATCCTTTTATAAGCACAAAGAATGAAGGGACTGGGCTTGGGCTTTCAGTAGTTAAAAGAATTTTAAGCAATCATAATGCTACTATTAAAGTACATAATGATAATGGTGCAGTTTTTACAATTACATTTAACGATGAATTTTCTTTATTAAAAGAAAATTCAGATTAAACAACATAAGGTATTTTATGACAGAAAATATAAAAATATTATTAGCAGATGATGATCCCCAAATTAGATTAGCACTTGAAACAGTGCTTACAAAACAAGGATATCTTGTAACTTCTTTTCCTGATGCAATGGGAGCATATTTAAGTTTACAAGAAAATGAATATTCACTTATAATTTCAGATCAAAAAATGCCTAAGATGACTGGGCAAGAATTTTTAGCAAAAGTCCATGAAGAATTTCCAAAAATTCCTTTTATCATGATAACTGCTTATGGAACTATAAATCAGGCTGTAGAAGCTATGCAACAAGGAGCCTCTGATTTTATAACAAAACCTTTTGATGCAGACACTTTGGTTCATATCATTGAAAGAGTTTTAAGCCCAGAAAATATTGAATTTAGAAATACAATAAAAAGGAAAAAAAATGGAAACCCAATTATTACGAATGATCCTACAATGATAAAAATTTTTGAAATTGCAGAAGCTGTTGCAAAAAGTGATGCAACCGTACTTGTACAGGGAGAATCTGGAACAGGAAAAGAACTTATAGCAAAGCTTATTCATTCAAGCAGTCCACGTTCCAACCAACCTTTTGTTGCAGTAAACTGTGCTGCACTTCCTGATACATTATTAGAAAGTGAACTTTTTGGACATGAGAAAGGAGCTTTTACTGGAGCACAAAATAAAAAAATTGGGAAGTTTGAATTAGCACAAGGAGGAACAATTTTACTTGATGAGATTTCAGAAATGGAAATAGGGTTACAAGCAAAACTTCTTAGAGTTTTACAAGAAAGAGAAGTTGATAGAGTTGGAGGAACGCATCCAGTGCCAATTGATGTAAGAGTAGTGGCTACAACAAATAGAAATTTAGAAGAAAGCATTCAAAAAGGAGAATTTAGGGAAGATTTATTTTATAGATTAAATGTAATTCCTATTACACTTCCTCCATTAAGAGAAAGAAAAGGAGATATAAAATTACTTGTCGAATATTTCATGTCTAAATTTTTAAAACGTAAAAAAAATACATTAAACCAAGATATTTTGGATGTACTTGAAAAATATCCTTGGCCAGGCAATATTAGAGAACTTCAAAATGCTGTTGAGCGTGCGGCCATATTATCTCAAGGTGGAGACTTAAAAAGTGCTGATTTTTTACTTGGAAAGAAAAAGAATTTTAGTGAGCTTGCATCTAAAATTGAAATTATAAGAGATGAAGAAAGTAATATTGAAAATGATTTATTAGAAAATACTACTAAATTAAAAAATGAAAATGATTTATCGATAAAAAGTGGAATGACAGTTTCTCAAATGGAAAAAACTTTAATTTTAGAAACATTAAAAACAACAAATAACAACAAAAATCAAGCAGCCGAAATGTTAGGCATTAGCGTTAGGACATTAAGAAATAAA
>CAZHFA010000079.1:0-6920 GCA_964531865.1 uncultured Bdellovibrionales bacterium | reverse complement strand
CAGATAAGATAGAAAGAGAACAAATGCCTTGTTATTTAACAGCAACAAATAAAAAAGTACACGATATTATAAAATCGGCACGTGAAAGAAGTCCATTATTTAACGGACAGATAAAATCCAAAGGCCCAAGATATTGTCCATCAATAGAAGACAAAGTTTATCGTTTCGCAGATAAAGAAAGCCATACGATTTTTCTTGAGCCTGAGGGATATAATTCAGATTTGATATATCCAAATGGTATTTCAACAAGTCTTCCAGAAGATGTTCAAAGAGAATTTATAAAAAATATAGAAGGCTTAGAGAATGCAGAAGTAGAAACTTTTGGCTATGCTGTGGAATATGATGCAATTGATGCTAGAAATTTATTGCCGACACTTGAGCATAAAGATATAAAGGGGCTTTTTTTTGCAGGACAAATAAACGGCACTTCCGGATATGAGGAGGCAGGAGGACAAGGCGTTGTTGCCGGTGCAAATGCAGGATTATCAATCTTAGGAAAAGAAAGATTGGTGCTTTCTCGCTCAGAATCTTATATCGGGGTTATGATTGATGATTTAATTACAAATGGTGTTGATGAACCATACAGAATGTTTAGCTCAAGAGCAGAATATCGTTTGATTTTAAGAGAAGATAATACAATTTTTAGAATTTGTCCTATAGCAATAAAATGTGGTTTATTAAAAGATAATGTAAAAAAACGTTATGAAGAGCTAAGTAAGTCTTATGAAGAGTTAAAGAATTTTTGTAAAACAACAAAATTAACCCCACAAAATGATGAAATATTGGTAAATAATAAATCTCAACTCTTAAAGTGTTCAACTCTAGTTTCAGATTTTGTTAAACGTCCTGAATTTACTTTAAAAGAAATTTTAGAATATTTAAAAGTGTCAGAAAAATATCCTGACTTTATTATATGTGCACTTGAAACAGAGTTTAAGTTTGAAGGTTACCTTTTAAGACAAGAACAAGATATTTTAAGAGTTCAAAAAATGGAATCTACTTTAATTCCAGAGGCTTTTGATTATGATTCTTTGCCAGGGTTAAGAATAGAGTTAAAAGAAAAATTAAAAAAAATGCGTCCTATCTCTTTAGGACATGCGACAAGAATTCCGGGAATTACTCCGACTGCACTTTCATTGATTGCTGTAAGGTTAAAACAATAATAAAATGCCTCATGGCACTATTGTTTTGTTAATATGTTAATAATAGAGTAAAAAAACAAACTTTAAGTTTTTAGTTCTAAAACTCCGATAGTGTGATAAGCTGGCCTTGATAGGATGGCTTTTTGTAAAATAAATGTACAAAGGTGCATTAAAAATAGTTTTTTTAAAGGATTTTATTATGTTAAAAGATTTTTTTAAACCTCAAACAGTTGCTGTTATTGGTGCTTCAAGAACTCCAGGGAAAGTTGGATATGAATTAGTGTTTAATTTAAAAGATGCCAATTTTGAAGGAGAAATAGTTCCCGTTAATCCGTCAGCAACTGATATTTTAGGAATAAAATGTTATCCGGATTTAAAAACATATGGAAAATCAATAAATTTAAGTATAATTTCTCTTCCCACAAAAGCTGTAAAAGATGCAACAATGGCTAGCATAGAAGCAGGTGCAAGGGCGATTTGCATTATCACTGCAGGATTTAAAGAAGTAAGTCATGAAGGAGCTTTGTTAGAAAAAGAAATCGCAAATATTTGTAAAGAACATGACGTAAGATTATTAGGACCAAATTGTTTAGGTCTTATCAACGCCAATCATAACATGAATGCTTCATTTGCTAAACAAATGCCATTAGTCGGAAAAATTTCTGTTATATCTCAATCTGGTGCCCTTTGTGCGGCAATTCTTGATTGGGCAGAAAAAGAAAAAGTCGGATTTTCAAAAGTTATTTCAATGGGAAATAAAGCAGATCTTGATGAAAATGATTTTATAGAAGCTCTGGCAGTTGATGAAGATACGAAAGTTATTACATGTTACTTAGAGAGTATAAATAAAGGAAATAAATTTATAGAAACAGCTTCTAAAGTTTCAAGAACTAAGCCAATAGTTGTTTTTAAATCTGGAACTACAGCATCAGGAAGCAAAGCTGCGTCTTCACATACAGGAAGTTTAGCTGGAGCAGATGTTGCATATACAGCGGCATTTCAAAAATCTGGTGTTATAAGAGCAAATAGTTTTGAATCATTGTTTGATATTTCTTTAGCCCTTTCTATGCAAAAAACGCCAAAAGGAAAAAATGTAGCTGTCATTACAAACGCAGGTGGCCCCGGGATTATGGCAACAGATGCTATAGAGAATTCCGGAATGAAAATGGCTACGCTTGATAAAACTTTACAGCAAGAGTTAGCTTCAAAATTATCTCCTGCCGCTAGTGTTGCAAACCCAATAGATATTTTGGGAGATGGTGCTCCAGATAAATATGCAGAAGCTGTTATTATGGCACAAAAAGATCCAAACGTTGATTCAATAATTGTTATTTTAACTCCACAGGCTATGACAAAAGCTGTCGAGTCTGCTGAAGAAATAGGAAAAATTATAACTCACGAAAAACCTATTTTAGCAGTTTGGATGGGAGGAGTAATAGTGGACAAAGGAAGAGATGTGTTAAGTACATTAGGTATCCCAAGCTTTACAGATCCTGTTAGAGCAGTTAATACTTTAAAAACAATGTTAACTTATGGCATGTGGTTATCAAAAGAAAAAGAAGTTCCTCAATCATTTGATGTCGATAAAAAAACAGTCGAGAAAGTACTAGAAGATGCAAAAGAAAAAGGTATATCTCAACTTGGGGAAGTAGAAACAAAAACAATGTTTAAGGCTTATGGTATCACTATCCCAGAAGGTGGGCTTGCTAAGACCAAAGAAGAAGCTGGAAAAATTGCTGAAAAATCAGGTTATCCAATTGCTATGAAAATATCTTCACCGGACATCGTTCATAAATCAGACGTTGGTGGAGTAAAATTATTCCTAAAAAATAAGGATGAAGTTGAAAATGCCTTTGAAGAAATGACAACAAGAATTGCTAAGAATCAACCTAACGCAAAAATTGTTGGAACATATCTTGAAAGAATGTGTGATAACGGAAAAGAAGTGATTATCGGTATGACTAGAGATCCACAATTTGGCCCGATGATCATGTTTGGACTTGGTGGAATATTTGTTGAAGTGATGAAAGATGTTGTCTTTAAATTAGCTCCACTTACAAAATCAGAGGCTATGGACATGATAACTTCAATTAAATCATACCCAATTTTACGTGGTGTTAGAGGACACGCTGGCTTTGATGTTGAAAAAATTGCAGATGCACTTCAAAGAATAAGTCAACTTGTTACTGATTTTCCTCAAATAAAAGAAATGGATATAAATCCATTTTTTGCAGGCGATAAGGCAAAGGATAATTGCCTAAGTGTTGCCGCTGACGGTCGTATGACAATTTTTTAGGTGGTACTTGTGGCGATAAATCGAATAAAGTACAGGGACTTCGCCTCCTCAATATACTATAGTATAATTTCGTCGGCTCACCCTGCACTTTCTCCGATTTCTCATCCACAATTACCACCTAAAAACTTAGACCCAAAATACTTGTGGTGATAAATTAAAAATTCTGGGGGACTTCGCCTCCTCAATATACTATCAAAAAAAAGCAAAAAAAAGGACACCCACAAAATTGCACAATCAAATAAAAATTGTTGGGTGTCCCCAAATAAAAATACTCTAGTAAAATTTCATCGGCTCATCCTGCACTTTCTTCGATTTTTCATCCACAATTATCACCTAAAACTTGGACAACCTCCCTTTTAGCATAGCTTTACATAAAGTGTTTTACACTCTTATACATTTTTTTCAATTTTCTTATTTATTTCTTGAATTTTATTGTTTTATTTGTATTATATCCATCCTAGGGTAGAACTTGAATGGTTTTTGTTTAACAAAAGGTTCCATCGGAGGGAAAGATGTCAACTAAAGATTATAATTCGGATAAAGATTCGTATTGGGTTTGTCCATTTTGTAAAAATTTTGTTCCGCAAGGAGCTGAATGCCCAGATTGCGGAATTGAAGATCCGCAAAGTCATAATCTCGACGATAATTGTGATGTTGATGATTATTATGAAGATTATGATTTCGATGATGATGATTATAACCAAGAGGATGATAAAGGAGATTTGGGGGTGTAATCACTAGATCTTAAATTATGGTTGTTTCATAGGGGGGTATTTTTTAATGCCCCTTTTTAAAAAGTTCTACCACATCTTTTAGCAAAAAAAATCAAAAAAATGGGCCCCCCATAAAAAAATTGGACACCTACAAAATCACATAGTAAAAAAACATTATTTTAGAAATGGGTTAAAATCAAAAAATGATTAAATATTATCGTTTAGGACTTTAAGCCTAAAAATAGGGAAATATCTGCGGTTACCTAGGGCGGTACCTCTTTTAGAGATGAAATCCTTGGTAACTTAATTTTCTCTTGCCGTATTTGCAGGCTGAAATTCTGCAATGAGACATATTTTTTATACCCAACTTGAAAATTTTTTTATTTAATGTATTTTGTTTGTTTCGTGGTAGAGTCTTTAAGGTTTTTTTATAAATTCAAGATAGAAAGGAGAAGAATCAGTATAAAAAAATTTTTGTTTCCTATAATTTTATCTTGGAGGACGGAAAAATGATTAGGGATGACGGTTATAACTCTAAAATAGAATATTGGATTTGCCCCATTTGTAATCAGCAAGTTTTAAAGGGAGAAGATTGCAAAGCATGCAAAATTAAAGAGCCTAAAATAGCCGATGTTCTAGACGAGGATCTTTTTTTTACTCCCCAAAGTTATCCAGAAGGAGAAGAGACTAGTGAGTTTGATAATGACAGCTTAGAGTTTCCTCTTGATGATATTGCCCTAAAAGCACTTTTAGAGCAAAAAGGTGAATACCGTGATGCTAGTTAAATGTGATGATTGCAGACATCGTTTTGCTGGAAGCGTTTTTTATTTTAATAAACGCTTCCTGTATAGTTTTTTTTACTCTGCCATTTTTGTCATATTATAAAAATATTTTTTTTAGTATTTATTACCAAATAAGCCTTCTTTTCTCTGTTTTTCCCATAAGTTATGTGATGCTTGCTAAAACTTTTGACAAATACCTAGGTACAGTGTTTTTTTTGTGTAAGATTTTTTTTACAATAAACTAACTAGGTTTAATTATGAGATAAGGATAAAAATATGTTTCAACAAAATTATTTAAATGCTAGTAATCTGGCAGATAAAAAAATGCCCCAACCAAATTTTGTAAGCACTACAATGCATTCCATTATAGCAAATTTTCCAAGTTCTGCGCGAGATTTTTTAAATATTGCATCAAGGAATGGAACGTTGCCATTTACACTTGAAAATCAAATTCCTAAAAAAATAGGAGCCCCTAATGGAGCTACAGTTTATGAGGTACAAGACAAAGAAGGAACTCCTTATATTGTGAAATTTCCTCAAAATGAACAAGAGTACTTGGGCACAATAAGAGAAGAATCTATACTTTCTTTTTTTAAGAAAGTTGGAATAACAGAAGTTTTAAGAAAAGAAGGTATAGAATTACCTAATATGAAAGTAACGCAATGTATGGATACTTTTGGCGGTGTTGTTCCCTTTTCTTATTATCAAAAAATTCAAGGGAATCCTTTGTTTAGTCTTAATGGAGAAGTTTCTGAATCAGTAGCTCCTCAAAATTATCACAATTTTACAATTGAGCAAAAAGAAGATTTGGCAAAAAAAATTGCCACTTTTTTTTCTAAAATAAGTCAAGTTAATTTAGATGAGATAAAAAAGTGTTTGGAAGGTAAGGATAAAAATTTTGGAAATATTTTTCAACAAGTTTCTTTGTGTCCTTTGTGGCACATGACTGTCCCTCAGATGATGACTAATTTAGGAGTCGTTAGGGAAGAAGATATCACATCAAATCTAAATAAAAAAAGTCAGATATTACTTAATGCATTTGAAGATGCAAAAAACAACTTATTGAACTCTAATGAAAGTTATCCAAATGTTTTATCGCATAATGATTTATATGGTGCAAACTTAATTTATAATCCAGCAACAAGAAAAATAGGTATAATAGACTTTGAATTTATGGCACCAGCTCCAACCCCTTTAGTTTTTTTGCCGTTATACTCTTTAGATAGAGATTTGGCGTTAAGAGTAATGCAAGGATATGCTCCAAAAGATTGGAAGAAATTAGCTAATATTACTGATTTTGTTACGTTGGTTTCAAATGCAAAGGTATTGAATGGAGAAAATTCACGTTTGATAAATCAAATATTAGATAACTTTGCTGAATCATATTCTAAAAGTAAAAATTAAAGAATGCACATATCCAGAAAATAATTTCTACGATGATATTTATCTTAATTTAATTTTTATGACAGTAAAAATTTATTTAGAGAGAAAATTTTTTATTTTTTTTAAGTAATTTTTTACCCCCAAAATTTTTATTAATTTTAAACTTAATGTTGATAAACAAAAACTCAATGTTGGAATTATGGCATTAGTAAAAGGGCGTTCTGTTTTTTTTAATATACATTACAAGAGCCATGATAAAATAAGTTAACATCGTAATGGAAAATTTTCTAGTTTTACTTATTTCCCAAGCTTTTTCTTGTTCAACTTTTTTATTTCGTTGTTTTATATTTATAATTTCCTCTTCAATGTTCATAAAATTCCTTTAACTTTCTAATCATAGATGATAACTTAAACTAAAATTTAAAGTTGAAATATTGCGTTTTTAAGTAAAATATTTTTAGATTCACTTTCTTCATTATTGGCCAATATTCTTCTCTACTTGGCGAATATTTAATGGAGACATAAGAAATATTAGCATTAGGATATTTAGTTCTTACCGTATTAAAAAACTGTTTGAATCTGCTGAGAACTTCTTTTGCAGAAG
>CAZHFA010000078.1:0-7015 GCA_964531865.1 uncultured Bdellovibrionales bacterium | reverse complement strand
TGAATATGCACATCAGTTCGACGTTACCGTTGAAGGTGAGCTGGGTGTCCTCGCTGGTGTTGAGGATGAAGTAGCTGCTGAAGTTTCTCACTATACAAAGCCTGAGGAAGTTATTGACTTCACCAAGCGTACAGGACGGAACACCGGTATCCTGAATTGCAAGAAGGGATGAGCCGTGGCAGACGGTTGCACAGTTATCGACGACACCGCCGATCTTTTCTGCAAGCGTGTTGCCTGCTGCGATGGCTTCACAGTTGGTGGAAGACCAGCCGTAGAGTAACGGTTTCTTTGCTTTAAGAAGGGTCTTTGCAGCGAAGTCAATTGCTTCTTCGTAGGATATGTCCTTGTAGGTTCCGTCTTCCTGGCGCATACGCGGCAGAACTACACGTCCGGGGTTGCCGACATGGAGATATTTCTCTGCACCGATTGCACAGGCGTTTCTCACCTGTACAATTTTCTTTCCGTCGTCACTTACGTCGACTTCAAGGTCATCACAAAGTGTACCACAGAATGTGCAGATTACGTTTTTAATTGTTTTAGTCATAGTGTGGGTCACCTACATATTTCAAACCGCATTTTTCATGCATGAGTTTTACCGCACTTTCTACTTTCTCTTGGGGTGCCGGTTCAATGAAACAGTCGAAACCGCAGAAGCACGGCTCACCGGTGGAGTAGGTATAGGACGGGACAAGGATGTTGGCCCAGGGACCCATCGGAATATGTGCAAGACCAGGATACAGGCTCTGCGTGGTGGTAGATGCCTTTAAGATGACACTTCCTGCTGCGCTGGTTACTCTGACGTTGGTGTTTTTGCTGATTCCGAGAGTCTTGAAGTCTTCCTCGTGGAGTTCGATGACTGAACAGGCGTCGAAGTATTGCGGAGATGTTTTTCCGGTTTCGATTGCAATGCCCTGCTTGATTTCAGTACAGGTAATTACACTGACAATGATGCCGTCGCCGTATTTTCTCTTTCCCCCTTCCTTCATTGCCTGAAGTTGCAGGAGTGATGAGTATTCTGTGGTCTGTCCCACGAGGTGGGGTTTGGACCAGTCTTCAAAGTCTTCTTTCTGGAAGAGTTTGGATAATGGGGAGTATGCTCCTTCTGCCATATTATAATCCTCTTCTCTTTCGTTCTTCTGCTATGGGCGACGGTCCTATCTGTTTGACCGTGTTGATCACGTCGGTGATAACGACCGCCCACTTTGCTCCTTCCGATGCCGACACGAATGTCATACGGAAGCGTCTGTGTTCGATACCCATGTTGTTGAGGATGCTCTTAACAAGGAACATTCTCTTTGCTGCCTTGAAGTTGCCTGCAAGGTAGTGACAGTCACCGAAGTGACAGCCGGACACGAGCACACCGTCTGCGCCGTCAGCGAAGGCTTTCAGGACGAACAGGGTGTCGATACGGCCGGTACACATGACACGGACGATTCTGATGTCCGGGGGATACTGCGTACGGGCTGAACCTGCACCATCTGCTCCGGCATAGGAACACCAGTTGCAGATGATACCGATAATCTTGGGTTTCCATTCGTCAGACATTACTGTTCACCTCCAAGGAAGAAGGCATCGATCTGAGCCAGAATCTGCGGGCTCGTGAAGTGCTGCATCTTGATAGCACCGCCGGGGCAGAAACCGCCGCAGGTACCGCAGCCTTTACACTTTGCTGCCGTGACTTCCATAACCGTTCTGCCGTCGACGACCGTCATGGACAGAGCGGAGTAGGGACACTGGTTGACGCACATACCGCAGCCGGCACAGAGGTCCTGGACGCACTGGGCATAGTAGGGCTCGAGCTCGACCTGACCGGAATGGATCGGGATGGAGGCAGCGGATGCGGCACCTTCGGCCTGGGCTACGGTGTCGGGAATATCTTTTGGACCCTGGCAGACACCGGCGAGATACACACCGGCAGTGGTGGTTCCGCAGGGGTTCAGTTTCGGGTGGGCTTCAAGGAGCCACTTGTCGATCGAGCAGGAGACACCAAAGTGTCTGCGCACGACTTCCGTTTCGGCAGTAGGCTGGATGGCAGCGGCAAGGACGACAAGATCGACTTCGATCTCGACGGGCATGCCAAGGAGGGTGTCTTCGGCGATGACCAGCAGGTTCTTGTTCGGAAGTTCCTGGATCATGGCGACACGGCCGCGGATGAACTTGGCGCCTTCGTGCTGGATACGGTAGTAGAACTCTTCGTAGGCTTTACCGAAGGAACGGATGTCCATGTAGAAGATGTATGCTTTACAGCCGGGGATCTTTTCGATGACCTGGTGGGCGTGTTTCAGCGAGTACATGCAGCAGAATCTGGAACAGTACGGCTTGCCGATACCGGTGTTGTCTCGGGAACCTGCACAAAGGACGAACCCAACGGATTTCGGGGTCTCACCGTCGGAGGGACGGACGAGGTGACCGACGGTCGGACCGGATGCACAGATCAGGCGTTCGAACTCGAGAGAGGTGATGACGTTGTCATAGAGTTTGTAACCCCATTCTTTCTTCTGTTCGATCGGGAAGGTTTCGTAACCGGTGGCAAGGATGACGGTTCCCACTTTGATCGTGAAGAGTTCGTCTTCCATTTCAAGGTCGACGGCCTTCTTGGTTCCGCAGGCGGTGACGCAGAGACCGCATTTTACACAGGCATCGAAGTCGATGGTGTAGATGAGCGGGACAACCTGTGCGTGCTGGATGTAGATCGCTTTGCGGGGTGCCATGCCGAATTCCCAGGTGTTGGGTTTGACGACAGGGCAGACGGTTGCACAGTCACCGCAGCCGGTACATCCTCCGCCGACGATGCCTTTTGCAGCGGCTTCGGTCGGGGTGAGGACACCGCGGGCGTGGCGGCGGATGGTGACGTCGAAGTTCCCGATGTATCCTTCTACGTTCTCGACTTCAGCGAGGGTGTAGAGTTTGATGTTCGGCGTTCGGCCGGCTTCTGCCATCTTCGGAGACAGAATGCACTGCGAACAGTCAAGCGTCGGGAAGGTCTTGTCGAGCTGGGACATGCGACCGCCGATTGTCGGTTCCTTCTCAATTAAGTAGGTCTCGATACCGGAGGCGGCGAGGTCCATGGAGGCCTGGATACCACCGATACCTGCACCGACGACTAAGGCGCGGTGTTCTACCGGCACGGCCATCGGATAGAGGTCTTCGAGTTTTGCTGCTTTGGCAACGGCAATACGGACGGCGTCTTTGGCCTTGTCCGTTCCGCCATCCCAGTCGTGCATGTGGACCCAGGAGCCCTGGTCACGAATGTTTGCCATCTCGAATCTGAACTGGTTCAGACCGCCGTTTGCGGTAGCGGTTCTGAAGGTCTGTTCGTGCAGACGGGGAGTGCATGCAGCAACGACGATTCCGGTAAGGTGGTACTGTTCGATGGCCTCTTTGATCATGTTCTGACCGGGGGTCGAGCACATGTAGGCATAGTTCTGGGCAATGACGACGTGAGGAATCGTTTCAGCGTATTCCTTGACGGCCGGGACATCGAGAGAACCGGCGATGTTGGTACCGCAGTGGCAGATGAAGACACCAATTCTGGGTTCATCGGCTGCAGGGGATGATGCGGCGTTTTTACCTGTATATACCATGTTACTGTCCTCCCTTCAGTTTGTTAAGGAACGGGTCGCAGGAAATCTGGTGAAGATCGAGACCGAGCTCGATGGGGGACATACCCTGAGCAAGACCGAGCATTTCACAGAAGTGAAGTACCGGGATGTTCCATTCAACACCGAACTTCTGACCGATTTCGAACTGACCGCGGTCGAACTGCAGCTGACAGAACGGGCAGGTATCGACGATCGCGTCGGCACCGACGGCAGCCATATTGGTGAGTTTTTCGTTGGTGATATCAAGAGCGTGGGCGATGTCGTAACCGCGGACACCTCCGCCGGCACCGCAGCACTCCATTTTGTTGCGGTATTCAACGGCTTCGGCACCGAGTGCGTCGACGAGTTCTTCGAACCACATCGGGTGTTCGGAATCACCGATCTTTCCGCCGGCAAACTCACGGTCCTTGGCGGGTTTGAGTAAATGGCAGCCGTAGTGGCAGGCAACTTTCACGCCGGTAAGGGGAGTCGTGACGCTGTCTTTGAGTTTGGCAAGACCGCAGACTTCGTCGTTGTAGTAGAGTTCGGCAAGGTGGTAGACATTGGTAGTACCTTTGTATTCCATGTCGACTTCCTTTAAGACTTCATTGACGGAGTCGCGAAGTTCGGCGTCGTGTTTCAGTTTGTGGTTGACTTCCCAGATCGATTTGTAACAGCCGTTACAGATCAGGGCGATATCCATATTCATCTGTTCGGCTAAAATCAGGTTTCGTGCAGCCATGGCATACCAGACATTGAGGTCGATAGACCCGAATGCACCGGGGGCAGGGCAGCAGGAAGCTCCTTTGAGCGGAACAAGTTCGATGCCGACTTTCTTACCCGTGCGGATGGCAGATGCCTCAATACCGGGATACCGGTTTGGAGCAATGCATCCAAGGAAGAATGCGTATTTGTGCGTCTCGTGTGACATAATTACTGACCCTCCGCGAGGACTTTGTCAGCGAGCTGTTTGGTCCCGTAGGCCTCGAGGATTTTCCGGATGGCCGGAAGGTATTCGGGGTATTTGCAGGTGGTTTCCGGTTCAGCTTCAAGACCGAGTCGAACACGGGCAGCACGGTTGGCAGCGTTGTTGGGGACACCGTGACCGGTATCATAGATGAAGTTCACCGTGGCGAGGAAGTTTTTCGGAACGATACCCTGCTTGGCGGCGATATTGCGCATGGCCATGATGACATCGGTCGGGATGAGGTCACGCGGGCAGCGGTCGGAGCAGGTGTAACAGGTCGTACACAGCCAGAGATCAGGATCGTTGAGACAGACATCACGCATGCCGAGATTGACGCGGCGCATGAAGTTTCGAATACGGTAGCTGCTGCGGGCGCCGGACGGGCAGGATCCCGTGCAGGTTCCGCACTGGAAACAGATGTGAGCTTCAGTTTTGCCGATCTGCTCTACTTCGGCAGTGAACGACGGGTCGCTGTCCTGCTTTGGCCGGTAATACCGGTCAGAGAGACGTGCTGCAAGGGCAGCATCTTTGTATGCTTTTGCACTTGTCATATTTGTTCACTCCAGTTTTTTCGTTTCGACCTGACCAAACGTGGATTCAACGACTTTGGACGTACGCGGAACACACAGTTTGGCGGCGATCTTTTTGTACAGGTCGGTCTCCGGTCCTTTGATGTGGATGCCGGTTCTCTTCAGCGTGAGAGCATCTTCAGACGGGCAGGCATTGACGCAGGCGCCGCAGAGGATACACAGATCGTTGTTGATAGCGATGGTGGCTTCGATGCTGTCGCGCTTCATTTTGACGGCAGGGATCGGCGTCGGCAGATACAGGGCCTTGCACGGACATACATCGACACACGTCGAGCAGCCGCCGGGACACTTGGAAGCATCGACGATCAGGTCGCCGTCGAAGAACTTCGTGATCGTAACGGCTTCACTCGGGCAGACCTGTTTACACCACGTGCAGGTGATACACTCGGATTTGTCGATGGAGACTTTCCCGGGGAGCTTGGCCTCGGTATTGACGGTCCGGTCGACGGCAATTGCATCGTGCGGGCAAGCCTCAACACAGACTTTGCAGGCGTTACAAAGAGCCTCAGTCCAGAGGATGTCGCCTGCGGATCCAACGTTTTCAGCAGTGAACGGAACACGCTTCTGTTCAATTGCCGGACAAAGAGATGAACAGACACCACAGACTGTGCAGCGTTCTTTGTCAACTACGAAGGTCGTCTTTGCAACAAGTGCAGTCTGGCGCTTTGCGCCGCCTTCGACTTCGCCTTCATAAACCGGGACGTCCCTGACAATGGCGTCATGCGGGCAGGCCTCATGACAGGATGTACAGCGGACACACTTCTCCTCGCTAATCTCGGCAGTAAAATCATACTCAGGGAAACCTTCCTGCTCCAGGATCGGGAGGCTCGGTTCGCCGTCAACTTCTACGAGAAGTGCATCAAACGGACACAGAATCGTGCAGACACCGCAGTATGAACATGTTGCGGGGTCGACAGTGATAGGTGCGTCACCAGAAGCTACACCGCGGACAGATGCACCGACCATGCCTAAAGAAATCGCTTCTTTGGGACATGCATCGACACAGATGCCACAACCGGTACACTTGCTGGTTGTTAACACAAGGTGAGAAACCTTCGACAGGAGACGCTGCTCCATGGTGACGGATTCACCCTCGATTTTCGTAGAGTATTTTGGAAACATTGTGCTTATTACCATGATGTTTTCCTCTCTCCTCAGTGACCCTCTTCAGCAGCTTTTGCCGCGGGGGCCTGCGATGCAACTAGTTTGATAACATTGTAGGGGCATGCTTCCACACACACACCGCACCCTGCACATAATTCGTGATTCAGGTCAAGGGACAATGCCTTGCCGTTGGTCACAGAATAGATCTTGTCAGTGGAGGCAGGATCTACAGTACAAAGTTCAAGTGCGTTTACTGGACATGCTACGACACAGTTGTTACAACCAGTACATCGCTCCATGTTGATATGCATTGCAAATGCCATTTTTGCTGCACCAGCTTTCGATAGAGTATATCGACCATTAATATACGGGAGTATTCTTATTTATAGATTGGCGATTAGTATTAATACCAACATTTGCAATTTTTGAAATTGAAATTACAGTATAAAATACAACCGATGTAATTAATATAGAAGAAAATAATAGTGCAACCATTAACCATACAAAATAACTTATAATAAATACATATTACGTTAATTTAAAATATAACAAAAATAAATTTTTGAACATATAATTATAATATATAAATACTATTCAAAGATATTATATATCAATATCACCATACAACTTAGGAGAGAGTTCACCACCAATCCAAACTCTTCGAATTCCAAAGATACGATTGTAACCATGCCCGGTAGTTTTCAAATGCCATTGCCTACCAGCCTAATCGATCGCGAATGAATTCTACTGAAAACTCTGGGGATAAACCCAAC
>CAZHFA010000077.1:0-7059 GCA_964531865.1 uncultured Bdellovibrionales bacterium | reverse complement strand
CCAGTTGGTGCAACAGGATATATATCTGAAGAATTTTGGAATGAACTAAAAAAACCGTATATTCTCACTACCCAAGCCTCGAAGTATAAAGAAGAGAAAATAAGTTGTCAATGATTTTATTGCCTGTTTTTAAGTTGTCACATTGATGTTAAATCTTTTTTCTTGTATATTACGTAAGTTAGTTGCATTTTATAAAAAGAAAATTAAGTAAAATCTAATGCTTTCCAATATAAATTAACTTATTTTTATTTTTTTTAAAGAAAAAAGTATGCGTGTATCTAGAATTGAAATTTTTGGCTTTAAATCGTTTATGGATAGGACAATTTTGCCCTTAGAAGGAGGGTTGACGGGAGTCGTAGGCCCAAATGGATGTGGGAAATCAAATATTGTTGATGCTGTAAGATGGGTGTTGGGAGAAACGCGGGCAAAGAGTTTAAGAGGTGCAAATTTTGAGGATGTAATTTTTAATGGTACAGATAAATTACGCCCTCTAGGTTTGGCAGAAGTTACAATTACTGTAAAAGCGAACTCTGAAAGTTTTTTTGATGAAATGATTCCTACATTGTTAAATGATGATGTTGCAGAGTCTTTGGCAAATGTAGAAAATGCAGAAAATGACCTTGAAAATATTACAAAAGAAGAAACTCAAATAAATCAAAATGATAATGAAAAATCTTTATTGAAAAAAGATAATGTAATTCCTTTTAAAGTATTAGAGGGAAAAAATTATGAAGAAGGAGTTACAAAAATTATAGAAAATGTTGACGTAGATCTTGAAGAAATTATGCATGAAGCTAATGCAGGTGAATCTAAAAATAAAGAAGAAGAACTTAATAAAGAAAAAAATGAAGAAGATGTAACCTCAAATGAAAGTTCTGATGAAAAATCAATGACACTTTTATCAAGGTTTTCTTGGTTAAAATCTACAAGAGAAGTACAAGTCACTCGTAGATTATACAGAAGCGGAGAGTCAGAATATTTTATAAATAGAGTTCCTTGTAGATTAAAAGATTTAAAAGAACTTTTTAGAGCTATAGGAATCGGGGCAAGGGCATACACAATTGTTGCACAGAATGAAGTTACAAGAATTATTACAGCTAAGCCTGAAGAAAAAAGACAGATGTTTGAAGAGGCTGCAGGTGTTTTAGGATTTAGGGATAGAATATCTTCTGCAAATAAAAGATTAGAGGATACATTAGTAAATGTTTCAAGGCTTGATGATATTATAAAAGAAGTTACCAGAAATGTTAATAGTTTAAAAAGACAGTCTGTTAGAGCACGAGATAGAAAGGGCCTTTTAGATAGAGTAAAAGAAGTAGATTTGATATTGTTTCAAGATTTGTATCTTAATAATTTGGATATACGATCTAAACTTGATTCCCAAAAGTCAGGATTAAAAGAAGAAGAGGTAATTGCAAAAAATGCTGTTGATGTCATAAAGGTAGAAGAAGAAGCGTTACGTTTAGGAATGATGGAGTTAGATAGTAAGGGTGATAGTTTTAGAATAAAGATAGATTCCATAAAAGAGGAGTTAAATAGAAGAGAGAGAAAGCTTATTGAATTAAAATCTAGATTGAAAGAGAGGCAAATAAAACAAGAGTCGTTAGGCGCAGAAAATAAACGTCTTGCTGAAAGAGAAGTGATGCTTTTAAAAAGAAAAGATGATGCGAAACTTGATTTTGAAGATCTAGAAAAAAAACAAGAAAGTTTAAAAGAAGAGTTAAGAAAAATTGAATCTCAAGGGGATGATGATTTAAAAAAAGCTTCTTTATTAGTTGAAGAAACAAGGACAAAATTAAACGAGAAAGAACGAGAAATAAAAAAAATAAATGAACAATATATTTCTATAAAAGTGCGTTTAGAATCAATTGATGAGCAACTAATATCAGCATCTCCAGTTTCTCAGTTAAAAAAGACTTTAGGCCATCAAGCTTCTTCTGATGAATTTATTAGATATGCAAAGGAGGCAAGACTTTTTGTAGAAGGTTTTTCTATCGCATCAAAATATGCAAAAGCTTTACAAGCTGTTCTTGGAGAAAAAGCTGAATTCTTAGTTTCAAAAGACCCAAAGAAACTTATAGACTCTTTTATAAAAATGTCATCGCAGTCTAATAAAAATGGGCTTGGTGTAGGGGTTTTTAGAGAAGGTGAAGAAAGTGCAGATTGTGATAAAAATATTTTTATTCCGTTTACTCCAATATTAGATTTGATAGAAATAAAGAAAGAATTTTCTTTAGCTGTAAAAAGGATTTTGAAGAATGTTTTTGTAATAGATACACTTGAATCTGGAATAAATTTTTTTGAAGAAAATAAAAATAAAAATTTTAATGATGTCTGTTTTGTGACGTTAGAAGGAGAAATTTTAACGGATTGTAGTTTTTATTCTCTAAAGCATGATGGAGGGCTTGTTCAATTAAAATCAAAAAAAGAAGAATATAAAGTTGATTTTGATAGACTTTCAATTGAACTTTCAGGATTAACAAAGGAAAAAACTATCCTTTTTGAGAATTCTAAAAAAGCTGATTTTGCTTATAAACAAGCGTTAGATGAACTTAGAAAAAGACAACAAGAAATAAGAGAACTTAGCAATAAGCTTTCAAATATAAAAGGACATTTTGAAGCACAAAAAAGACTAACATCTCAGATAGATTATGATTTGGAAAAAATAAAATCACAGTTTTTAGATATAGAACAAAGGGGAGTCGTAATACAAAATGAGATTGAAACTTTTTCTAAAGAGCTTCAAGATTCAGAAAATAAAGATGAAAGCTTATTAAAAGAAGAACTCTTAAATTTTGAGACAAGATATAATGAAATAAATAATCAGAGAAATGAAAAAAGAAAAGAGTTATCAACTTTTAACAATAGACTTGATGAAGCTAGGAAAAAATATGATTTAGCAATGCGTTCTATTAGCAAGTTTGAGCTTGATTATCAAAAAGTATCGATTGAACTTAGTAATATTGAAAAAAATGTTGTTGAAAAATATTCTAATGAAGAATTTCAGAAATTTTTTAATGGAAAGCAAATAAGATTGGAAAATGAAGAAAGATTTAGTTTTAAAGAAGAGCTTGATAAAATAAGGACAAGGATTTATCGAGAAGGAGATGTAGACCCAACATCTATCGAGCGTTATGAAGAGGAAAAATTAAGGCTTGAAGAGCTTGAGAATCAAAAACAAGATTTAGAAAAAGCAGTATCAATTTTAAGAAAAACAATTGCAAGATTGATTGAGACATCTCAACAAAGATTCATAGATGTTTTTATGAAAGTAAAAGAAAATTTTTCTTCATTAGCTCCAAAACTTTTTGGAGGTGGTTTTGCTGACTTAGAATTAAGCGATCCGACTCATCCTTTAGAATCTGGAGTTGATATCATTGCAAGACCTCCAGGGAAAAAATTAAAGAGTCTAGAACTTTTATCTGGTGGAGAGAAAACTCTTTGTGCAATAGCTTTGATACTTGCCACTTTTTTAGAAAGGCCAAGCCCGCTTTGCATATTAGATGAAGTTGATGCTCCTTTAGATGAAGCAAATTTAGTGAGATTTTTAAGCTTAATAAAGGAATTAAGTACAAAGACTCAAGTTATAATGATTACGCACAACAAGCAGTCTATGGTTGTTAGTAGTAGTTTGATTGGAGTTACTATGCAAGAACCTGGTGCCACAAAGCTCTTAAGCGTATCGCTAGAAGATGCAATAAAGGAAGCTGTCTAATTTTATTAAAAGACATAAAATAAATTTTTTTATAAATAAACTTTTTTAAAGGTAGTATGATAAATAATGAAGCCACGATGACTCAATTTGATTTTAATGTTTTTGTAAATCAAATATTAGATGGACAAAATGATAAATATATAATGATTGTTTTTGGTGTGTTTTTTTTATGTATCTTATTGCATGTTTTTTTAAAGAGAAAAAAAAACAGATGTAATTCTACGTCTATTTATAAAGGGTTAAATAAAAGCAGAGAAGGAATAATTTCAAAGCTAAATGATATTTTTTTGTCGAATAAAGAAAAAGATGAAATCTTATCTAGTCTTGAAGAGTTACTTATTACTTCTGATGTCGGAGTCGATTCAACTACTTTTTTATGTAAAAAAATTGAGGAAGAATTAAAAAATTTAAAGGATTTTAATAAGGACATAGTAATAACTTGTTTAAAAAATAAAATAGAAGAAATTTTGGGAGAACAAAAAAATATAGTTTTTTCCGATGAAACAAAGGTTATTATGGTTGTGGGAGTAAATGGCGTTGGAAAAACTACAACAATTGCTAAGATTGCAAGTAAGTGGAAAAAAGAGGGGAAAAGAGTTTTACTTGTGGCGGCAGATACTTTTAGAGCTGCAGCTGTTGAACAACTGGAATATTGGGCAAAAGAAATTGGTGCTGATATTGTAAAAGGAAAGGCTAATGATAAACCTGCAACCGTCGTGTTTGAAGCAATGAAAAAAATAAAAGAAGAAAAGTATGATGTTGTTTTAATAGATACAGCTGGAAGATTACAAAACAAATCCAATTTAATGCAAGAATTAACAGGAATTCAAAATGCTGTTACAAAAAATCTAGGAAAGTGTTCAGATGAAGTTATTCTTGTTTTAGATGGAACAAGTGGTCAAAATGCTTTATTTCAAGCAAAAGAATTTAATGCTGTTGTAAAATTAACGGGAATTGTAATTACAAAATTAGATGGTACTGCAAAGGGGGGAATTTTAATTGCAATAAAAAGGGAACTTAATATTCCTATATATTTTATTGGCATTGGTGAAGGAAGTGATGATCTTATTTCTTTTAATCCGATAGATTTTTCAAATGCTTTGCTTTTTAGTGAACGTCCTAAAGAAAAAGATACTATAAATAGTAAAAAGAGAAGAACACTAGTTGGTAACGATTCTTAATTTTTATCGATTTCTTGTTTTTTGAAAAAATCATCAAAATTACAAATTGCATCTGCAAATAATTTTGCTGCTAAATAGTTATCTTTATTATTTAATGCATCAAGCCCTTCACTTAATTTTTCACCGATTACATCTAAATCCTGAGGCTTAAATTTTACAAGATGATTATCTTCTTTTTTTCGCTTCTCATAAATATGTAGTGAGGAAACCATATTTGCTACAGCATTTAAATCTTGTTTTTGTTTTAATGCAATAAGCCCTCTTAGTGCTAGTGCTCTAGGGCTATCTTCAAAATTAGTACTTAAATTTAAGCATTCTTGTGCGGTTACAAGATCATCAAACTTTATAAACATCGCACAAAGTGTGTGATATGCAACGGCTGCAGATTCTTTTGAAAATGTATTCCAATTATTGTTTGGAAAAAGATCTTCAATATTGCTTTCTGATATAAGATCTCGTAATAATTTTGCTCTAGAGTTATTATCAAGAGATAAATTACATTGTTTTGCACAATCATCTTCGATGATTAAACTTTCTTGGCTATTTAAAACTAATGAAAAGATTATTTTTAAACATAATTCTGAATAATTTCTACAATTTTTTATATCAATGGTTTTAATAAATTCTTTTGTTATGCAAATTATACTTGGAAGGGAAATGACTTGTGCTTTTATAAGGTTTAGTAAATCACAAATTTCCAATGATTCAATATCTAAAGAACTTGGGTTTTTTATTAAAATTATATCTTCAGATAAATTTTGGTTTTTTAATAATGATAACGTGCTTTCTGAGATTAAATCATTAAAAGCCACAATAAAATGATTATTAACTGTATCTTCTAAAATAATATTTTTAACTTTTTCTCCATATGACGCCAATGTCATATTTGAAGCTAAATTAAGTGTTAACACATTTACTTCATTTAAGTTACTAATATTCGACTCTCTGTTGTTTACTAATAAAGCTAACATTTTTTATCCCTTTAATTCTTTTTTAAGCTTTTTATAAAAACAAAACTTCTTTTTATGTGAGATGCAGATAGATAAAAAATGGATTCTAAAAATAAAAATCTTAACAAAAAAAAATGCTTATGTTTTATAAAAAAACATAAACATCATTTAATAAAGAATGTAAACGGGAGAAAAAATTAAAGAAGGTCTTGTAATGTTACATTATATTTTTTTAATGTTCCTGCCAAACCCAACTTATCAATAGTTCTTAAAATTCTAGTTGAAACACGTAATCTAACGCTCTTTCCTTCTTCTGGAATAAAAACATTTCTGACTTGAATATTTGCTTTAAATATATGCTTTGTTCTATTTTTTGCATGGCTTACTCTATTACCATTTTGAGCAGTTTTTCCAGATATATCACATTTACAAGACATTTCATCACCTTACTAATAAAAATTTAAAATAAATTTTACAAAATACAATCGAAAATTATACTGATTATCTCTCTAAAATCAAGCTTTCTAATATAAATAGGAAAGAAATCTTTACATAAGAGGGTTTGTCCCATAAATAAAGACTTCATCTCCATCTAAAACTCCATCTTTGTCAGTATCTTTTAATTTAGGATTGGTTAAATATCTAACGGTTTCAAAATAATCATAAATTCCATCACTATCGTTATCAACTCTGAGCGTTAATAAGTGAGTGTATAGTGCCTTTCTAATTTGTTTTTTTAATTTTTTATAAATATATGTATACCCATATGCACTAGGATGGAGTCCATCTGGAGATAAGATTGAAGTGTGAAATGAATGTTGTCTTATAATTCTTGAGGACATATCTGGCTGTGCTAGTAGTAATGCATTAAATTGTTTTATAAACGATAATTGTTTTACTTTTTTATTTATTACATGCATTAATGTACTTGAGGTAATAAATGGTGATGTCTCATTTTCAGTTAAGTTTTCTTCTAAAAATTTTATTAATCTTTTTAATGTTGTTATTGAATATAAAGGTTTTCTTTTATCCCAAAAATCATTTCTTCCAATATCCATAATTATTATATCAGCATCAACAACTTTCTTATATATTTCCCCTTTTTTTGACAATGTATCTTTAAATTTTCGTAAGAGTTGTTGAGTTGTAATTCCTGCAAATCCTACTTTTGTAACTACAACCCCTCTATCATTAAAGTCTTCTTTTAATCTTA
>CAZHFA010000076.1:4543-7128 GCA_964531865.1 uncultured Bdellovibrionales bacterium | reverse complement strand
TATAAAGGGGTATTAAATGCAAGAAGCAGGAAAAGTAATAACGACTAATATTTCTTTTAGAAATACTGAAGCGACAGAAGCATTAAAAAAATATGCATCTGAAAAAATGACAAATGTTTTGAAGAAATTAGTTCATCAAGACACTGATATAACAGTGGTTCTTAGTGTTGAAAAAACTAGACATATTGCAGAGGCTAGCTTTCGTGCGGATGGAGGAAATTTTAAAGCATCTGAAGAAAGTTCAGATTTATATGCCTCAATTGATGCCTTAGCCGATACGATTACATCTCAATTAAGAAAGCACAAGGAAAAAATTCAAAAAAAGTAACCTAAAAATTTTTTAGCTTAAACAAATAATTCATTTGTTTAAGCTAATAACTTTACAATCTTTTACAAGATCTAGACTTATCTACTTCATTTTTCTTACATACATTAAAAAAAATCCTAAATCGCATCAATTTTTAATTTTATCAAAAAAAATAATACTTTTTGCATTCAAAATACATCATAAATAACAAGAGTATAATAACTTTTGTTTTTTTTATTAGAAAAGGATTATTTTCGTGCTGTTAAAATATAAAATTAGAAAAATATTACAACAAAATAATCAAAAAATAATTATGCATGTGCTAAAAATTTGCCTAATTTTTTTTGCTCTATTAATTTTTTTAATCATTGGAACAAATATAACCAAGCTCGTATTAAATGGTTCAAGTTTTATAAAAGATGAAGTTTCATCTTCAATAAAAACTTCTAAAGATAATTTAAAAAAGATTAAAAATTCTATATCTCATGTTAATTACACTCTTATCACTGAAAAGAATATATTTGGAAATTTAACAACTGCAGGAGACAATCAACAAGAAAATACAACATTAACTCAAGATGACATTCCTCTTGCCCTAATCGGGACAATACTTACAAAAGGAAGTACTCCATATGCAATCATAGAAGAAACAAAAAATAAACTTCAAGATACATTCACTGTTGGAAATAGTGTTTTTTCAATAGGAACACTAACTGCTATTTTAAAAAATAAAGTAGAAATAAAAATCAATGGAGAAATTAAAATATTAACCATTGATGATTTTGATTCTGATATGGATGAGGATATGGGAGATGGTCCTGTAATGTATTTAGATGCAACAGAAGTAAAAAACACTCTGGATAATCTCCCTGCAGTTATGACACAAGCAAGAGCAATCCCTTTTTGGCAAGGAGGAAAGCCTGTTGGACTTAGACTTTTTGCCATAAAATCAGGAAGTATATTTGAAAAATTAGGATTAAAAAATGGGGATATATTAAAAGATATCAATGGAAAAAAACTTGGAGACTTTTCAAAGGCAATGGAAATTTTTGAAGATTTAAAAAATGAAACTTCTTTAAAAATTCAACTTGAAAGAAGTAAACAAGAAACAACTTTGCAATACAAAATAAGGTAAAAACTTTATGAAAGCATTATTTACTACAAAAAAAATTATTAACGTAACATTAATTTTTTTCTTAATTATAAATGTTACTCTGGCGTTCGGTGAAGAACAACAAGGAACTTTTAAACCCCTTGGAGGAGAGCCTCCAAGACCGATAAAAGTAGACCCTCAAGATCTAACAAAAATACAAAAGACAAATGATTTTGAAAAAGATGCTTCAACAGAAATTAATGTTAAAAATGCAGATATCGCTGCCATCGTAAAAGTTTTTAGTAACAAGACAAAACGAAATTATATTCTTGACGAAAATGTAAGAGGTAAAGTTTCAATTTATCTTCCTGGAAAAGTAACTTCAGAGGAAGCACTTCAAATATTAGAATCTGTTCTTGCTTTAAAAGGTTTTACATCTGTCCCCGTTAGTAAAAATCTTTGGAAAATAATTCCAGCAAAAGATGCTAAAGGAGCAACCATTCCAACAAAATTTATGACAGGACAAGATTCAACCGCAGCCGTTGTAACAAGACTTATAAATTTAAAATATGTTAGTGCTGAAGATATGCAACAAATAATTTCTCAAATGATTTCTCCTAATGGAACTGTAAATGCTTATACAGGAACAAACTCTCTTATTATTATTGATTCTGAGGACAATATTGTAAGATTGGCAAAAATCATTGAAAGTTTAGATGTTCCTTTTACAAACCAAGAAATGACCATCATTCCTATTACATATGCTGAAGCAATAGATATTGCTGAGAAACTAAACGAAATCTTAACAGATGAAAATAATAAATCAGCAAATGCCAATATGAACAATATTCCTGGGAATCTTCCTCCAAGATTTTTTAATAATCAAAATAGAGGTCAATTCCAAAATGCATCACAACAGAATCAAGCCAATATAAATGGAAAAACTATTTCTTCAAGAGCAAAGGAACCTAAGATAATTGCAGATGAAAGAACAAATTCTATTATTTTATTAGCAGATGAAGAAACTTCTTCAAAAATTCGTGCACTAATTGATCAACTTGATAGCCCTGTTGATTTATCAGGAAATCGATTTTATGTATATCGTTGTCAGCACGCAAACGCCGAAGACTTAGCTGAAGTGCTTTCTGGCCTTAGCTCTGAAAACAAATCTTCAACATCATCAAC
>CAZHFA010000076.1:0-4533 GCA_964531865.1 uncultured Bdellovibrionales bacterium | reverse complement strand
AGGAGAAATAGAACACAAGAAAGACTTGCAAGCCAAACTAGATCTTTAGGGACTTCTAGATTAAGTACAAAAACAAATGATGGTGTTCAATCTGCAAGTTTTGGAGAAGATGTATCAATTACAGCCGATGCAGCAACTAATTCATTGATAATTAGCGCTAGTAAAACAGACTATCAAAAAATTCTTAATCTTCTTTCAGAACTCGATGTAAAAAGACGTCAAGTCCTTGTTGAGGCTATGCTTTTAGAGGTTGGACTTACCGATACTACAACAACAGGAATGGAGTGGCTTACATCTACAGGCGGAAAGGATGGAGGAATTTTTGCAAGCAACACAACAGGAAGTTTGCAAAATTTATTTAGTCATCCAGATAAACTTTCTGGATTTACTATGGCAGCTGCAAGTTCAGGTAGTTTAACACTAGGAGATGTAACACTTCCAACTCAAACAATTTTACTTGAAGCTGCGGCAAATAATTCAAATGTAAACGTATTAAGTGCTCCTAACCTTTTAACTGCTGACAATGAAGAAGCGGAAATCGTTGTTGGACAAAACGTTCCATTTTTAGCAAGCACATCTACATCAACTGACAACCTAAACAACACATTTAATCAAATTGATAGACAGGATGTTGGTATCACTTTAAGACTTACGCCAAGAATTAGCGAAGGAGATTTTGTAACGCTTAATGTATTTACTGAAGTTTCAAGCGTTGTAACAGCCACTGCAAATTCAACGTTAGGGCCTACAACTACTGTAAGAACTAGTGAAACAACAGTTATAGCAAAGGATAATCAAATGATAGTTATCGGAGGATTAATCTCTGACAACACTTCTCAATCAGAAGATGGTGTTCCATTCTTAAAAGATATTCCTTTATTAGGACATGCATTTAAAAAGAGTACAAATGCTTTTGATAAGACAAATCTTTTAATTTTTATAACTCCAAGAGTAATTCGTGATCAATATGACGCAAGAGATAATACTATTGAAGAAAAAAACAAACTAGAAGATGTTATTGCTTATAATGATATAGAGCCAAACAGAAAAGAACAATTAAACAATAAAAAAATAGATAATATTGCAATGTCTGAAGAGTTTAAAGGAACTCCTCCTAGCATGATAACAACTGCTAATAATACAGATAAAAACTTACCAAGTAGCACAGGAGAAGTGTTAAAATTAAAAGCATCCCCTAGAATAGGAAAGCAAAAACCCTTCTCTAAAGAAGCTCCAAAGGCATCTTTAAATTTAAATAAGATAAGTAATAATTTAAATATTTCAAATAAAAAATTTATAGTAATGAGACTTTTATCAAAAGATAAGGACTCAATGTTTAAAACATCAAATAGATTATTTGGAATTACAATTCCACAAGATGTAAATAGGTTTGCTAAAAATTTCTTTATGCCCGGTGAATATTATTTATATAATTTTAACGGAAAAGAGATTAAAGTTTTTAGTGAAGGAATTTTTAAAACAAAAGAAGATGCAGAATATATTTATAAGGAATTAAAACAAGCTAGCTGGAATGGTTTAACACCACATGACATAATGAATTTAGGGTCAGCCCCTTGGAAAAAAGTTAATAATTAAGTTTATAAATAAAAGGACTTTTTATTCATGAATAGTGAAGCAAATAATTTAAGCAGAGCTAACGATTTAAAAGCATTAGCCAGATACTTAGGTGTCGCATATTATGACACACTTCCATCCCCTATTTTACCGCAAGAAATAAAAAAAGGAGATTTTACACGTATAACAGGATCTTGGGCAAAAAATTATTTGGCAATTCCTATTTCTGAATCTGAAAATGAAATTGTTGTAGCCACCTCAGAACCTGACAATATAAATTTAATTGAACAGCTTCAAATATGTTTTGGAAAAATAATAAAAATTGTTGCAGCACCAGAAGATGAAATTTTAAAAGCAATAAACTCTGTAAAAACGCGTCTCATGAATAATCGTTCAAATGATTTAAAAAGTGATGACAATGAAGATGATATCAATGATGAATTAAAAATTGATGTTACAGACGCAGAGGATGATGATGCACCAATAATACGATATGTAAATGCAATGATATTTAAAGCAAATACCGAAAGAGCATCTGATATTCATGTTGAACCTTTTGAAAATGAAGTAAAAGTACGATTTAGAATTGATGGAGTATTATACGATATTGCAAGCGAAAATAAGATGTTTCAAGCAGGAATTGCAAGTAGAATAAAAATTATGGCAGGATTAAATATCGCAGAAAAAAGATTACCTCAAGATGGAAGAATCGGAATTAAAATTGCAGGAAAAGATGTTGATATCCGTGTTTCAACAGTACCAACCGCCTTTGGAGAAAGAATAGTATTAAGAATTTTAGATCAAACATCAACAGTTCTTGATCTAGAGCAATTAGGAATTATTGGAAAAAATTTAAATACTGTTCAAAATTTAATAAAGAAACCAAACGGAATTATTTTAGTTACGGGGCCGACTGGTTCTGGAAAAACAACTACACTTTATTCATGCTTATCATATATCAATCAACCTGAATTAAATATTTTAACAGTTGAAGACCCTATAGAATATCAAATTCCCGGGATAGGACAAATGCAAGTAAATCCAAAAATTGGATTTACCTTTGCATCAGGATTACGTGCAATTTTAAGACAAGATCCGGATGTCGTGATGGTCGGAGAAATTAGAGATGCCGAGACAGCAGATATAGCAATCCAAGCCTCTCTTACAGGACATTTAGTTTTATCAACTCTTCACACAAATGACTCAGCAGGAGCAATTGCAAGGTTACTAGACATGGGAGTCGAGCCATTTTTAGTTTCATCTAGTCTTTTGGCAATTATGGCACAAAGACTTGTAAGAAGACTATGCCCTGCTTGTAAAGAAGAATATGAATTATCTGATGAAGAGTTAAAAAAACTTGGAATTTCACCTCAGAAATTAAAGTCTAGAAAAGCTTATAGAGCGGGAAGTAAAAATTGTACTTTTTGCCAAAATGCACATTATAGGGGAAGAACAGGCATTCATGAACTTTTGCTGATAGATGAAGAATTGCGAAGTCTTATAATCCAACGAATGGATGCATCAACAATAAAAAAAGTAGCATTCAAAAAAGGGTTTAAAACTTTAAGAATGGATGGCGCAACTAAAGTATTAGCTGGCATGACTTCCGTTCAAGAAGTATTATTAGTTACTCATGAAAATGAAAATTTATAAAGATAAAAGGATTTTTTAAATGCCAGTTTTTGAATATCATGCAATTTCAGTAAATGGAAAAAATATAAAAGGCAATTTAGAGGCTGAAAATATAAGAATTGCAAGGCAAAAATTAAAAAATCAAGGAATTTATGCAACAGATATCACGGAAGGATCTGAAGAAAGCATCGATAAGAAGGGAGAAATTAATTTTTTAAAAAATAAAATTTCTTTAAAAGATTTATCAATATTAACATCTCAAGAAGCAACTTTACTAAATGCGGGACTTCCGTTAATTAGTGCATTGCAAGCACTTTCTGATCAAACAGAGTCTAGAACAATAAAAAGAATTTTAACAGATGTAAAAGAGAATGTTGAACAAGGAAATTCTTTTCATAAAGCATTATCAGAATTTCCGCGAGCTTTTCCTAAACTATATGTCAATATGATAGAGTCTGGTGAAGCATCTGGAAAACTTGATTCAATTTTAGATAATTTATCACGTTATTTAGAGGGACAACTAGATTTAAGAAGACAAGTAACTTCATCCTTATTCTATCCATGCTTAATGTTTGTTTTTTGTATATTAGTTGTGATTGGATTGTTAGCTTTTGTAGTACCAAGTATCGTTGAAATATTTCAAAAACAAGGGGGAGAACTTCCTCTTCCAACTAAAATAGTAGTGGGAATTTCTGATGTAATAATACATTATTGGTGGTTATTTATTTTAATAATTTCATCGATATTTATTGGAATAAAAAAATATTATCAAACAGATACAGGAAAATTTAAAATTGATTTATTGCTAATAAAAATTCCAGTCTTTGGAAAACTTTACACAAAAGTCGCAACTGCAAGAATTGCAAGCACAATAGGCACATTGTTTGCTGGAGGTGTGCATATCCTTACTTGCTTAGAAATAGCAAGAAATATTGTAAACAATATTCATTTTAGAACCGCTCTTGAACAGGCAAAAGACGGAGTAGAAAAAGGCAAAAGTCTTTCTGGAGAATTAAGCAAAAGTGGACTTTTTCCTCCACTTCTTTCACATATGATTGCCGTTGGGGAAAAAAGTGGTCAACTTGAACAAATGCTTACAAAAGCTGCAGGAGCTTATGAAAAAGAAGTTAAAACCACATTATCTGCTATGACATCACTAATTGAACCATTGATGATTATTGGGCTAGGTGGTATAGTTTTTTCCATTGTTATTTCTATCTTGATGCCTATGGTAAGCATGATAGATTTAATTCAGGGATAGTGTTTTTTTATTTTTTTATAAGTTTTATTAAAATATTTTTTAAGGATTATGATGACGAAAAACAT
>CAZHFA010000075.1:0-7154 GCA_964531865.1 uncultured Bdellovibrionales bacterium | reverse complement strand
AAATAAAAAAAGATAGTTTTACAGATTTATTATTTGGAGTAGAAAATAGTCAAGATTCTAATGTAAAAAATGCTGTAGAATATTTAAGAGATAACTTAGAAATAAAAGGCAATTTTCATATTTATAGTATATCTTCTGTAAAAGAAATATTAGAAACAATAAATAATATTGGAAAATTAATTGGAAAATCATCTCAAGCACTAGATCTTTCTCATCGTTATAAGGCACAGTTAATAAATTGGACAGATGCATATTATGATAGATTAAAAAATAAAAGAGTGATTATTTTAAGAAGTGTAGAGCCGTTGGAAGTTTATGGATTATGGGTCGCAGATTTAATAAATTTAATATGTGCAAAAAATTTAATAACATCAAATAAGGATTATCATAAAAAAATATCTTGGGATGAAATTTATGCATTAAAACCAGATACGATAATTGTTGCCCCACACAATAAGAACCTAAGAGAATCATTAAAAACTTTTAAAATTTTAGAAAAATTTCCAAACTGGGAAGAATTGCCAGCAGTTAAAAGAACAGAAGTTTATTTTTGTGATGGAATAGTTTTTCAAGATCCTTTAATGGCAATAAACAAAGGAGCTTCTTATGTTGTTTCATGTATTGCAGGATTAAATTCAGGGGATATTTGTGATAGAGATTCTTTTCAAAGACTTCGTTGGGTAGAGCTTATGAGACATACATTAGAAGATTAAAAATAAGATATCTTGATAGTTTTAAATTTTTAAAATAAACTAAAATACAGTGTTTTTTATGTAAGGTGAAAAGAGAATATGACATTTAATATAAAATACCTTGGAAAAGAGAATAAGGATTTAAATAAATATGTAAATGAAACAATCGAGACCAGATTAGAAAAGAATATTTATAATGTTGATGAAATATTTAGTATTAAAAAATTAGGCATAGATCTTTTAAAAAATAATATCAATATTTCAGATACAGATCTTGAAAATTTACGATCACTTTGTAAACTTTATGATAATAAATTACAAGTTCAAGGCATTTCATCACATAGAAAATTTATTGGACCATTTATAGTTATAGCAAAAAAAAGTATCGTAAGAATTTTGCAATTTGCATTTAGAGGTTACATAAACCAACAAAAACGCTTTAATGCAATAATGATAAAAAATATTATTGCAATGTATAATAGAAAATAAAAATTTTTAAGCCTTAAAGATTTGACAAACAGGTTGTTCGCTAAATAAACTTTCTGGTATTTGTGCTTCCTCTAAGGCAATATTTCTTGGTACTGATATTTCACAAATATAATGTCGTCCAATAAAGTCGTTTCCATTAAAAAGCCCTAATAAAGGAATTCCTAATGACAGTGTTGAAGAAGAGTAAATAGGGGAGGATACCTTGTTCCCATCATTAGGAGAGACTCCTTGAGGACATAATATGCTATGAATAGGGGTACTAAGTTCATTTAATATACTTGATAAAAAAATTAACTCTTCATCATCATTTGATGTATCATCAAAAGTTCCCATCAACACATTGTCACAATGTAAAAATAATTCATTTAAATTATTTTTATTTTCTTTGGGAGATATCGTCATTAGATCAATACCAAGAGCAGAGACTGCTTCTGCTTGGTGTTCAAATTCTTTTGAGATGTTATCTAAGTTTTTTTTAGGAATGATAATATTAGAAATTGTTCCTGCATTATATAATCTTCTTGCTGTAGCTAATGCTATTTGCCCAGCTAAATTATCTTTTGCAACGATTCCAATAACACCATTTTCTGCAGATAAACCTAAATGCGATCTAATTACAATTGCCATCGAAAAAGAAGCAGATTCTACAATTTGCTCTATAGAAATAAAATATTTTTCTTGAAGAAGATTTAATGTTTTTTTTAATTGTTCAAAAGAAATTCCTGAAAATAAATTATTTTTTTTATCTTTAAATAAATTTGCCATAAGCAAGACTGTATTTTAGTTTGTAAAAAATAGCAATATTCTTTTGCTTAGAAAAAGCAAAGCTTACTAGTCTGAAAACAGTATAACTTTGCTTTTTATCTTTTTTAATTAGATTGTAAGAATATAAAATGCTCCATAGAATCAGCTTCAATCAATAATCTAATTCCATTTTTTAATTCTTTACTTACAATTTTTTCAAAATCTTTTATTGAGTTTATAGAAGTTCCATTTACATTCACTATAAGCTCTCCGCTTGAAAGGCCAGCTAATTGTCCTAAAGAACCAGACTTAACCTCTTTTATTATAAGTCCTAAATTATTTTTAAAATTGTATTTAGAATTGTTTTCTTTTGTTAATTCCTCTAAAGAAATTCCAAGTTTTTCCATTAGAACACTTCTGTCTTTATTAGAAATTATATTTCCTTTTTCATCGCTTTTTAATTCTCCTAATTTGACGGCAATATTTATAATTTTTTTATCACGATAGATTGTAAGATTAACATCTTTCTTAGGTTTATTGATTGCCACAATATTTTTTAAATGATTACTATCTTTTATTTCTTCATTATTTATCTTAATAATAATATCTCCCTGTTTGACGCCACTTTTTTGTGCAGGACTTCCTTCTTCTATATGTCCCACTAATGCTCCTTTAGTATCACTATAACCAAAAGACTTTGAAAGATTTTTATTTAGATCCTGAATTCCAATTCCAAGCCAACCTCTTACAACTTTTCCAGTACTGATTAAACTTTCTACTATGCTTTTTACCATATTAGATGGAATTGCGAATCCAATTCCCATATATCCACCGTTTTTTGAAAAAATAGCAGTGTTAATACCAATCACTTCTGAATTTAAATTTACAAGAGGACCGCCACTATTTCCAGGATTTATAGCTGCATCAGTTTGAATATAATCTTCATATTTGCTTCCTCCAGAAAGAGTTCTGCCACGAGCACTAACAATACCTGTCGTAATAGTATTATCAAGACCAAAAGGATTACCTCCTGCTATAACCCATTCTCCAATTTCAAGTTTATCTGAATCTCCAAGTTTGGCAGGTGTTAAAGTTTTTGCTTTAATTTTTATTACAGCTAAATCACTATTAGGATCTTTTCCAATAACCTTAGCTTCATATGTATCACCAGAAAAAAGTTTAACTTCAATTGTATCTGCATTCTCAATAACGTGATTATTAGTTATAATATGCCCATCTGTATCAATAATTACACCTGTACCAGAACCTTGCTGTATATCTTCTTCTTGGTTTTGATTTAAATTATCAAAAAAATCTTTTCCAAAAAAATCAAAAAAATGCTCCATTCTTGGATCTATCATTATATTTCCGTTATGCATTTTTTTTATTTTTTTTGTACTTTTTATATTTACTATAGAAGGAGTGATATTTTTTGCTACATATTGAAAAACATTTGATAAACTTTTTGCATATTTTAAATCTTCTTCAATAGTATTTTCATTAGCAAACGAAATATTAAAACATAATAAGCATGACAAAATAAAAATAGTTAACTTTTTCATTTATAAATCCTCTTTACTGTTAAATAAACTAGAATAGTTTAAAACTTTTTATTGTTTTTTAAAACCAGCAATAGATCATAATCATATTTTTTTATTTTTTCAATGTAACTTTGGGATGCATTTTTTAGCTAGTCTTCTTCCTAAAATCATTTAAAAATTCCTCATTATCTTTATAAGAAAATCCAAACAACTCTTGCCATATATCAGCAGTTTCCATACATAAATAAAAATATATTTTATTTTTCCAAGGTAAAAATTCTTTAAATAATGTTTTATATAATTTTATTTTTAAATTTTTTGGATAAGTTATTTTCCCATTAGGATCAAATGCAGTTTCCATTTTTAATATTTTTGTTTTTATATTTTTTTTACGAATTTTTTTTATAACGGGTTTGATAAAAGTAAGACTCCCAAAACTTATAAATAAAATATTTTCTGGATTAAAATTATTTAAAATGTATTGTATTATTTCTTTATACTCATTTTCCCAGTTTTTATAATAAATTATTGGATGAAAATGAAAAGCTACTTTTATTCCAATATTAGTAAGCTTCTTGGCAGAATCTAATCTATCCTTTAATGAAGCAGTACCAAGTTCTTCATTGTCAATAACTTTCTCTGTATTCAAACTCCATGAACATACAACATTATTTGGAATTGGGTTATGCAAAAAATAATCAATGTTTGAAGATTTTGTTTTAAGTTCTAGCAGGACATTATCATTTTTTTTAGCAAAATTCATTAGATCATCAAGAATATTATGTTCATTTCCCCATACAAGAGAATCTGAAGATTGGCCAGTTCCAATATGATAAAATTTTTTTTTATCTAACGATAAATTGCTTAATTTTTCTTTTAAGTTATCTATAAAAATAAAATTATCATCATAAAAAGTTTGTATCGTACAATAAGAGCAATTAAAAGGACAATTTTTAACAACATCTAATGTTTTTAATCCACAACAAATGGTTTTATCAGAGAAGACAGGGCAATTTCCAAAAATACTAGCATTAGACATGTCATCATAAGATTTTTTTATATTTATTGTATTTATTTCATTGGTTGGTTTTAATTTATACTCTTTAAGTTCTGATTTTTTATTTTCATAATACTGTTTTATAGATTTTATAATCTCTTTTTTTTCTAAAAGGGGATTTTCTGTTGAACCTTCACTTGTATGATATAAAGATGTTATTTTTTTTAAATTTTCATCTTCCCAATCTTCTAGATCTTTAGCAATTTCACAAATATTTTTAATATCTTGGAATGTTATTTTGTAAGTTAATGCAAGATTTTTTATATAAATTTTATTATCTTTTGATAAAAAATCATAAAGAGTTTGTTTTATTGCAGTATTAAATTTCATATTGTAATCTGTATTTTGCTCTTTATTCATAAAATTCCTTTAGTTTTTCTTATTTTATCTCGATGAACATAACGTATGTTCTTAACAAAAAAGTATACGAGTTTTTTATGAAAAATAAAAAGGTAATAGACCAAGAATATAAATATTTTGTAGATAAGGATAGAGTCGTTTCTATATGCGATATTGGAAAAGAAAAAACCATAAATGAAGATAGATGTTTAAATTTAGACTTAGGCTATGGATATTTATCTGCTATTTTTGATGGAATGGGAGCTACAGATTCAGGAGAGTTTGCAGGGCAAATAAGTGTGGATGCCGTTATGAGGGAGTTTCGAATGTTCCCTAAAAGAAGGGTTGATTATTCATTAGAAAAAGCATTGCAAGAAGCTAATCGTTTAATCATGCTAAGAAAATATAAGAAAACAAATTCAAGCATAGCAACTACTGCAACCGCTATTTTATTTCAAGATAGAGATGTCTGTCTTTCAAATATAGGAAATTCTAGAGCGTATTTAATTAGAGGATCTTCTGTACAACAATTAACTACAGATCATACATATGTAGAAGAATTATTAAATCTTGGAAAAATTACAGAAGATGAAGCCAAAGAACATGCTGAAAATAACGTTTTAACAAGAGCACTTGGAATAGAAGCTGGTGTAGATATTGATACAACTAGATTTTGGATTTGGGATATAAAAGATTGTGATGTTAATTGTAATGATATAATTTTATTATGCTCTGATGGGCTACATAAATATACATCTAAAAAAGACATTATAGAATGTGTTAATGGAAATTCTACTCAAAAAGCCTCAGAAAATCTTTTAAATCTAGCAAAAGAAAGAGGGGCAAGTGATAATATAACGATTACCATAATTCCAATTATTGGACAGTTAAAAAACACAGAACCTTTTGGATATAATAAAGATACTGAATTTTATGATGAAAATATTGGAGATGATCCAAGTAGAAAAGAAAAAATAATATGTAAGAAATATATATTACATTTGCTAATATTAACAATATTAACAAACATAATTGCTTGTATGTATTTTTTACTAATATCAACATTGGGAGTTTAAGGTTATGGATGATGAAAATAAAATAAGAGAGCGTTTAAAAACAAAGACAATAATGTTAGGGGCCGATATAACGAGTGAATTAAGAGTACAACTTGCAAAGCAACAGGCTTCAGTATTTAAAAATGCAACATCAGATGATCTTGACCCTATAAAAGAATTAGATGATGCAAATTTAAAATCACTTCCAGATAACTTTTTTTATTACGATGATGAAAAAAAAGAAGGAGAAGAAGATAGTAGCAATAAATATAGTATTTTTGGAGGAAATGATCCGTTAAAAGAAAATAATACTGAAGAAGAACTTTTATCAAATGACATTAACCTTGAAAGTACAGATAATATTATTGAAAGAAAACGAAAAGAAACTAAGAAAATTGCAGCAAAAATAGTTAATGAAATTATGAATCCTAAATCACAAGACAGAGAAAATGGAGATATAAAAAATGAAATCATACAAGAAGTCGAAAATGAATTGGATAATACTAAATATCAATTAAAAGATGAAATAATAAATAGCGATAAAACACAATCTAATACAGATGTAGAAGTTAAGGCCACAAGTCTAAATATAAAGAAAAATTTAATTGTAAAAGAGGGAATATCTTTCATGACAGATTCTCTCCTTGTTGGTTTTTTAATATCATTTCATAAAAATCCTAATGGAGATTTTTATGAGCTACGTGCTGGAAAACTTATTATTACTAATCAGCCAGTAAGTAATATAAACTCATTAGTAATTACAGATGATTCTATTTCATCCATGCATGCATTGATGAAAATTTCAGAAAATGAAATTACATTATTTGATCAATTTTCAGAAAACGGAACAAGTGTTAAACATATGAAAGATGAAGAAATAAAAAAGATATCTGGCGACTCTGAAAAAATTTTGGATAAAGATCTTATAACTTTTGGAAATATAACTTTTAAGGTGTGTCTAATTTAAAATAATATGGCAAGACATCAAGAATTACCAACAGGGTTTACAATTGCGGGTCGTTATGAAGTCATAAAATGTCTAGGTTCAGGAAGTATGGGGGCTGTTTATGCTTGTAAACACAAAGAATTATCAGGTCATATTGTCGCTGTAAAAGTTTTATTTTCAGATGTTGCAAATGATAAAATTTCAGCTGCTCGTTTTAGAAATGAAGTATTTGCTTCATATGGAGTTTCTCATCCTAATGTTGTTAGAGCCTATGAATATGTAAAAGAAAAT